>CAYVPZ010000217.1:3558-7506 GCA_964453955.1 uncultured Solibacteraceae bacterium
GCACCTGGGAGGAAGTGATGCGCGGCCAGTTGTGGGGCGCGTTCGATGTCCGTTTTCAACCGTTCCGGATGTCCAACAGCAAGTGCTTCGACGGTTCCGACCGCCGGCTCAGTTGCCTCGCCTGTCACGATCCGCACCACGAAGTAGTCCAGGATGCGGGCAGCTACGATCCGAAATGCCTTGCCTGCCACGGCGCCGGCGCGGCCCACACAGGCACGGCAACCGTGAAGTCCTGTCCGGTGGCGAAAACGGGCTGCGTGAGCTGCCACATGCCCAAAGTAGACGTTCCCGGCCTGCACCAGCCGTTCACGGACCACCAGATCCGCATCGTCCGCGCCAACGAACCCTACCCCGACTGACGTGTCCGTCAGGCTGGGTAGGAGCCGGCAATGTAGCTGTGCAGGTGCTTGATGGTGTCCTCGTGCGAGGAGATGATCCAGTTCACCAGGTCGCCGATCGAAATCACGCCGATCACCCCGCCCTCTTCGGTGACCGGCAGATGGCGCACTCGTTCGCCGGTCATCAGCGCCATGCATTCGTCCACGGTGTGATCGGGCGTGACGGTGACGGGAGTGCGCATGATCTCGCACACCTCGGTCTCCCGCGATGACTTGCCTTTCAGGGCGATTTTGCGGGCGTAGTCGCGCTCGGCGATGACGCCCACCAGCAGGCCGCCCTCCATTACCAGCAGCGCGCCGACATTCCGGTCGGACATCATGGCCATGGCCTCGTAAACGGAGGCGTGGGGCGGAATGGTCCAGACTTCACCGTGTTTCCGCTGGAGAATCGAACGTACAGGGTCATTAAGTTGCATGACGGCGTTCCCCTCTATGGGATGCAACGTACCCTGGTTCGTGTCATTTTGCAAGCAAAATCAAGCAGAAGGCGGGTGAGCGCGCAGGGCCGATGCTACAATTCTGGTCCCGCAGGATTCATCGGGGAGGAAGCTGTGTATCCGTCTGTCAAAGCCGCGTTTCGCGCGTTCAATGAGCCGTTCGAGGGGGTGGTGCCGTGGATGTACCTCGACATTAAGGGTCTGGTGACGGTGGGGGTGGGCAACCTGATTGACCCGCTGGAACTGGCCGTGCGGTTGCCATTTCGCTTGCGAGCGGAACCCCACACTGCCGCCAGCCCCGCGCAGATCGCCGAAGAATGGCGCCGGATTAAAGGCAATGCCGCTCTGGCCAGAGCCGGCTGCCGGGCCTGTGAGCCGCTTACCGAGCTCGCGCTGGATGACCCGGGGATCGACGCACTGATTGCCGCCAGGCTCGCCGGGAACGAGGAGTCTCTGAAGAAAGCCGCCTCTTTCCGCCAGTTCGACGCCTGGCCGGCCGACGCGCAACTGGGATTGCTGAGCATGGCCTGGGCGCTGGGTCCCGGGGGACCGCCGCGCTTCCCCCGTTTCGCCGCGGCCTGCCGCAACCTGGATTTTGCCGCCGCCGTGACCAATTGCGCCATCGACGAACAGGGGAACCCGGGAGTGGCCGCGCGCAATCACGCCAACCGGACGCTGTTCCAGAACGCGGCCGTGGTGCAGGCCGGCGGATCGGGGGCCGGTTACGATCCGTCGGAATTGCATTATCCGGTGGTGCTGGCGGGCGCGCAGCCGGCCCACGCCCACGATCCCGGCAAAAACTAAGGTACAAGCCTGAAACGGCCGATAAGAACGTGAGAGACTCGGCCCGTGCATCGCCAACTCCGTAGCGCCCTGGTCTGGCTGCTCGTTGTGTGCGCGACTGGTGTGTCTTTCGCCCTGAACCGGGACCGCAACATCGACCAGTACGGTCACGACGTGTGGACCTCGCAGAACGGTCTGGCCGGAGAAGCCGTGTATCAGATCCTCCAGAGTCCCGATGGGTACCTCTGGTTGATGACTTCGGCCGGGCTGGTGCGGTTTGACGGGGTGCGCTTCGTTGCCGTCGACCCGCTGGTGGGGGGTCGTCTGGTCAACGAACCGGTCATGGCGATCTGCCGGGGAGCGGACGGCGATCTGCTGATCCGCACAAGGTCGCGGACCCTGCTCTATCGCAATGGCCTCTTCACGGACTACCGGCCACCCGCCGTCCTGCCGGATGGCACCGTCCGGGTCTTGTTCGAATCACGGGAACATCAGGTATTTGTCGGGGCGGACGATTTCATTTATGCAGTCGACAACGGCGGCATGCGCATGCTGCAGCGGGGCACCGGCTGGATCTTCGGTTTCTTCGAAGACAAGCAAGGCACGGTGTGGATCGGCGGCTCCACGGCGCTCTATGCGTGGAGTCGGGGCCGGCTGGCCACGTTTGACCGGTTTCACGACAACTTGCGGACCACCGCTTTGCTGGAAGATGGCGATCAGCGCGCATGGCTGGGCACGCTGGACGGGTTGTACCAAATGGACCTCCGCGGATACGGCGCCGCGGCGGTGGCGCGAGACAAGATCCGGGGCGGAGTAAACGCGGTTCTCAAGGACCGGGACGGCAACCTCTGGGTAGGCTCGAACAGCGCCGGTTTGTGGCGTATGAGCGGCGGCCAGGTTTCGTCGTTCACCGCGCCCGATGGTTTGACCGACAGCCGGGTTCTGTCGTTGTACGAAGATCGCGAAGGGAGCCTTTGGGTGGGGACCGCGAGCGGCCTGGACCGCCTCCGCGACACGCGGTTCACCACGTTCACGGTAAAGGAGAATCTTCCCGGGAATTTGACCGGAATGGCCACCGAAACTCGGGACGGAAGTTTGTACGTCTTCTGTACGGGAGGCGGCCTGGCGCGCATCCGCGACAACGTGGTGACGCCATTTACGCTACACCAGGGATTGCCCAGCGTCTACGGCAACGGGCTTTTTGAAAGCAGTGACGGCAGTCTCTGGATGGGGACCACCGGAGGACTGACCCGCTACAAAGACGGAAAGTTCACGCAATACACGGCGCACGGGCGTTTGTCGAGCAACTACATTTCCGCCATCAGCGAGGACGACGAAGGGTTGATCGTGACCACTTCGGAAACGCTCGCCCTGCGGTTCAAGGACGGCGAAGTCCGGCCTCTGACCATCGGCGGGAAAACCACCCCGCTTTCGACGCCCGGCAACTACACGTTCACGATCGATCGGGATTCGTCCGGAACGCTATGGTTCGGGACTGTTCAGGGGTTGTTCAAGTTCGCCCGCGGCGCGCCACCGGAAAAGGCCTGGCAGAAGCAGATCGACTTCCCGGTCACATCCATTCTCAACGACGACCGCGGTAGTCTATGGCTGGGCGGAAGCATACCCGGACTGACCCGGTTTTCCATCCAGGACGGCCGGGTGACCCGCTATACCAAAACCTCCGGCCTGTTCGACGACTATCCCACGCGCACGCTGGCCGATAGTGCGGGCAACCTCTGGACCAGCACTCCGAACGGGATCTACATGGCTCTCCGGCGCCAGTTGGACGATTACGCGGCCGGCCGGATTTCGACCGTGCAGGCGGCGCATTACGACACGGCCGACGGCATGAAGACCAGCGAAACCTCCCCTGTCGCCCAACCGGCGGGCTGCCGGACACGGGACGGCCGTCTCTGGTTCACCACGCAGAAGGGTATCGTGGCCATCGATCCGGCCCACCTGCATCGCAACGAACTGATCCCCCCGGTGGTGATCGAGGAAGTGGTGGCGGATGGGGACACATTGCCCGTAAGGAACGACCTGGAGATCCCTCCCGGCAGGGACCGGATTGAGTTTCACTACACCAGCCTCAGCCTGCTGGTGCCCGCCCGAGTGCGCTTCCGCTTCAAACTGGAGGGATACGATCAGGACTGGGTGGACGCCGGATCGCGCCGCGTGGCCTCCTATACCCACCTGCCGCCGGGCGCGTACCAGTTCCGGGTGGTGGCCTCGAACGGCGACGATATCTGGAACGAACAAGGCGCCGCTTTGAGGCTGGTTCTCCAGCCCCATTTCTATCAGACCGTGTGGTTCTACCTGGTGTGCGCGGC
>CAYVPZ010000218.1:0-4452 GCA_964453955.1 uncultured Solibacteraceae bacterium
ATAGTGATGGCCTTGTCGAGTGCCTTGGTCATGTCATAGACAGTAAGGGCGGCCACCGATGCCGCCGTGAGGGCTTCCATCTCCACGCCGGTCACGCCCACCGTGGCGGCTGTGGCAGTGATGCGGACTCCGTCGCCCTCAATCTCCGCCCATGTGGTCAGCCCGTCGGCCAGCATGTGCCGCCACGGCCCCAGCATCTCCTGGTACCGGTCCCCCATCCCCACTTCGCGCAGCACCGCATTGGTGTACGCGCGAAAGTAAATGGACGATTGCGTGAGCGAGGCGTCCGCCAGCGTTTTTTCGGCGATCGCGCGAGCCTGCGCGGGCGGCACGGCATGCGCCAGCAGGGCCAGCGTATTCGCCTGCTGCGAGTAACTCACGTGCTCGGGCTGATCCGCGAAAAGGCCCTTGCCCGCGTCCCAATCCTGCCGGAGAATCGTGCCCTTCAGCCGCTCCGCCCCCAGCGAATCCCTCTGTGCGAACCACTTCTCGCCCAAAGCGTCCTCCAGATCCGCCGCCCACTGGTATGCCAGCAGCAGTTGCAGATCCAGCACGGAAGAGGAAGAGCCATCCGCGGAAGCGGGAGGCACTCCGCCTTTCCACGTCTCCACCCAATCCGCGTAATTCCACCACGGGAGCTTCCTCAGGGACCCGTTGTCCTTCTGATAGCCCGCGAAGAACGAGAGCACCGCGCGCAGGCCCGGAAGCATTCGCCGCACGAACTCCGGGTCGTCCACGTACATCCAGTAGTCGTGCACCATCCCGATCCACCACAGCGAAAACGGCGGAATGTACTGCTGCAGGCGCGAGGGCGCGCGGCTGTATGTGGCGCCCTCCGGCGTCCGCGAATCGTCCAGCAGTTCGATGCCGTTCTTCATCAGCCGGGCATCGCCCGTCATGTACAGCGAGACGAGCATCTGTATGCGGGCGTCGCCGCCATACTGAAGCTGTTCGTAGAACGGGCAATCCATGTAGGTCTCGTGCGCGCACAAACGCGCCGTCCGCCAGCCCGTCTCCAGAATTCGCTGGATCTCGTCGTCCTCCGCCGCGGCGCCCGTCGCATGAAAACTGGCGCGCTGTTGAAAGGGGTACCCGGTATAGATCCCGTGGAGGTCCTCGATGGTTAGCGGCTGGTCCGCGGTCTCGATCTCCATGCGGATATACCGCCAGGTGCGCCAGAACAGCGGACGCCAAACGCGGTGCGCGCCGCCATCGGAAATATAAGTGTCCGCGGGCCCGTGGAACTGCCTGCCTTCCACCTCGTTCCGGTCGCCTTTCGTCGAGCCCTTCACGAACAGCGCCTCCGCATAGCGCAGCGTGACACTGCTCCCTTTTCCCGACGACACGGTCATCTGCGGCCACGCCGTGGTGAGATACGTTTGATCGAGAAGCACCCACGCGCGCTGGTGCGCCGGAATGGTCAACGGCGCCGGCCGCAGTGGAAACCCCGCCGGTACACTCACGCCGTCAGCCATACGCACTCTCGGAATTCGCTGGGGCGTGCGCTCCTCGAGTGGAATCTCGCGCGGCACAAGCATCCAGCGATTCGGCGCATCCTGGGCATCGCGCGGGGCCGCTGCGCTCAGGACGCGCGCCTTCACCCATTCGCTGTCGTCGTAGGCGGTCTCCTGCCATCCCCACGGATACCGGCTCGCGTCCACGCGCTCGTTCGGCGGCGCAACGTAGTATCCGGTCAACTCGCCGGGCGCAATCGGCTGGGCGAATACGCGTCGTCGCGCAGACACTTCCAGGCCGCGTCGCTGTTGAGCGTGGCGTCCGCGGTCTGCAACACGAAGCCGGTCTGGTTCGAGACCTGCGCCACCGCCCGGCCGGGTCCGTCGTTCCAGACCACGGCGGCGAAGGCGTTGCGGCCCGCGTGGAGCTGGCCGGCCACATCCACGGTCTCGTAGCGCCAATGGTACAGATCGGCTCGCGCGGGTCCCCACGCCACCAGCGTTCCATTGACATACAGCTCATAGCGGTTGTCGGCGGAGACGTGAATCGCGAAGCGCGCCGGCGCCACGGACAGGTCGAAGGTGCGCCGGAAATGATACACACCGTAGTCCTGCGGCGACGCGCCGGGCACATCGATCCACTGCGCGGGCCAGACGCGCTGCAGCAGATCCACGGGCTGCCCCGACGCGGATACCACGGCAGCAAACAACAGCACGCGAATCATATGCTGCCGGTATATCACACGCCGCACAGCTTACGGCGCGAAGTAGCCGAAGATATCCAATATCAAGTAGGTGGTGCTGGGAACATACACGTAAGACGAGATGGATCCGTTGGTGGTGGGCACCAGCGCCATGTTGGAGGTGATGGCCCCGTCCATCGCATTCAGTGTCGAGACCACCGGCATGGTACCTCCCTGCGGCCACAAGGTCAGGTAATTCATCGGCCCCGGCGGCACCACCGTCGCGTTGAACACATAGGCCTGTGCTGAAGACGGCGCCCCGCAGCCGCTCCCGGTCACGTTCACGTCCTTCTCTCCGGTGAACGGCGGCGTGGTCGGAGTGGGCACCCGCGAGTCGAGCACCCGGCAGGGAGTCAGGTTGTACAGGGACAGTCCTCCCGTTCCCGGTGGCGCGAAGTACCCGTTGATGTCGATGAGCAGATTCGTGTTGCTATAGCTGTACACGCTCACCGCCCCGCCCGTCCCCGCCGGCACGATGGCCGCGTTGGCCACGATGGTCCCCGTATCATCGTTCAGCGTGGAGGCCAGCGGCTGTGTTGCCCCAGTGGGATACGTGGTGATGTAGTTCACCGGGACCGTTCCGGGCGGCACCACGGTGAAGTTCAGCGAGTATGCCTGCGCGGTGGACGGCACATTGCACGCGCTGGACAGCACGGCAAAACTGCGCCCCTGCCCCGCGCTCAATGACGGCGGACCCAGCGAACCGTAGCTGGAATAGCGCGTGTCGGCGACGCGGCAGGGCGTCAGCGGATAGAAGGCCAGCGCACTGACGTTGCTGCCCGCTGGGACAAAATACCCATCGATATCCAGAATGACATCGGTGGGGTTGGTGGCATACACGCTCACCGCCCCGCCGGCGCCCGCCGGAATGATGGCCGCATTGGCCTTGATACGCCCGTCCACCGAGTTCAGCGTGGAGACCACCGGCTGCGCGTCGCCACTCGGCCAGACGGTGATGTAGTCCAGCGGACCAGGCGGCACAACGGTCACGTTCAGCGAATACGCTGCCGCCGTGGAAGGAACGCCGCAACTGCTGCTGGGAACAGTGAAACTACGGGTGCCCCCGCCGGTCAACGACGGCGAGCCGAAATCGCCGTTGGAGTAACGCGTATCGGCAACGCGGCAGGGGGTCATGGGGACGAAGGAAAGAGCCCCGATCGTGAACGTCAGGCTGGTCAGTTGCACGTTGTTCCAGTACACCGTGACCGTCCAAGTGCCCGGCTCCATCGCCGGCGTGTCGCCAGCGATATTGATCCAGCTCCAGAAACAGTTCTCGCCCGACGGAGCGGTTAGGGGCGACCACGTCGACGTAGTGTAGAGAGAACCGTTCGGCGCGTACCAGTTCGCAACTGGCTGATCGCCCGTCTGGGCGCCTTCCACCAGGAACCACACTTCCATTAAGGTGTCCGTCGTGGCGAACGCTGTCACTGAGGGCGGAGCGGTGCATCCGGAGCCGGTCGGTTCGGAGTTCGACATGAGGGCGCTCACCAACTGCACAGACGCGGACGTGATGTTGACCGCCAGTGCGCCGGACGCTGAGCTGACCACCGAGTTGTTCGTCGCCGACCGCGCCTGCGCAGTGACGTTGTAGGTTCCGGTCGACCAGCTATGCGATGCCGATGTCGTCCCAACGGGCAGCCACACCGGGCTGCTGCCGTCGCCCCAGTTGAACTGATACTGGACTGGGTTTCCGAGATTGTCGGTAGCCCCTCCGGTCGAGTACGAGTAGGAGGTTCCTGGCGTGCCCTTTGCGGGCCCCGCAGGAGTAGCGGGAGCGCTGACGGTCTCTAAGAGAGCCGTTGACGGCGTAGTGAAGGAATTGATGCCGCCGCTGCTGGTCCCGGCGCTGTTTGATGCCTGCAGCTGATAGTAGTAGCGGGTGTTGAAAGTCAGCCCCGTAGCATTTCCCGAAATGGACGCCGTGCTTGTCCCGCTTGCGATGCTGTAAATGGCGGTCTTCGAGGCGCCGACGAGCGAACTGTCGGTCCCGTACAGGAACCAGAACGACGTAGCCGCGCCGTTGGGATTCACGGTGCCGTTCAAGCTGGCGCTGCTGCTGGTCACCGACGTCGCCGCGCCGGTTGTCACAGCCGGCGCACTCACGGTTGACGGCGTGGTGAACGAATTGATGCCCCCGCTGCTAGTCCCGGCGCTGTTTGAGGCCTGGATCTGACAGTAGTAGAGGGTGCCGCCGGTCAGATATGGGGCGTTGCCCGTGATCGACAACGTGGTCGTCCCGCTTCCGATGTCATAGA
>CAYVPZ010000218.1:4552-7491 GCA_964453955.1 uncultured Solibacteraceae bacterium
CGTGGCGTTGCTGCTGGTCACCGACGTGGCTGCCCCCGTCGTAACGGTCGGAGCCGTTGCGGCTGTTGTGAAGGAGGCGATGCCCCCGCTACTCGTCCCGGCGCTGTTGGAGGCCTGCATCTGATAGTAGTAGGTGGTACCGCGGGTCAGGTTTGAAATAACGATCGTCCACGGCTCCGCGGTGGTCCCGCTTCCGATGCTGTAGATGGCGGTCTTCGAAGCGCCCGCCAGCGAACTGCTGGTCCCATACAGAAACCAGAACGACGTATTCGCGCCGTTGGGATTTACGGTGCCGCTCAACTGGGCGCTGCTGCTGGTCACCGACGTGGCCGCGCCGGTTGTGACTGCCGGCGCGCCTGCGGGTGTTGTGAAGGAAGCGATGGCCCCACTGCTGGTCCCGGCGCTGTTGGAGGCCTGCATCTGATAGTAGTAGGTGGTGCCGCCGCTCAGGTATGGGGCGTTGCCCGTGATCGACAACGTGGTCGTCCCGCTTCCGATGTCATAGATGCCGGTCTTCGAGGCGCCCGCCAGCGAACTGCTGGTCCCGTACAGAAACCAGTACGACGTATCCGCGCCATTGGGATTCACCGTGCCGTTCAACGTGGCGTTGCTGCTGGTCACCGACGTGGCTGCCCCCGTCGTAACGGTCGGAGCCTCCACCGACGAGTAGTCGAGTGTCACCTGCGTCGCCGCGACTTGTCCACCGTAGCCGCATTGCGGCGTAAGGCTCGAGGCCGAATTGACGATTGACCAACCCGGATTAGAGATCTGGTCGAATTCGTTGTTATACAGTGCTACATCTGAAAAAGTGAGAGAGCCATTCGACGGATAATCGCTACATTGGACAACGTTATAGACCTCCAACGCGCCAGCGAACGCCCAATTGAACGTCAGCCCTTCACTGGGCGTATTGCTCAGCGTCGTCCTAAACCCCGTAGAAACATCCGCCGTTGTCACATTCCACGTGGAGCAGGATAGCGTTCCCGCGCTGCAAGTGCTCTGAATAGTGCCTTGGACTTCATCGCCCGGGTTGACACTCACCAGCGAGCTATATGTTGTAATGCCCTGAGGGCAGCAGTTCCAACTGGCAATACTCCACGCTGCGTCAGAATCGGCATTCCAACCCAGCACAGGCTGAAGAATGTACTCACTGTTGGTATCATCCTCAAAGCCCGGAAAGAAATACACAGTCTGGCCATCATTGGAAGCCGGTCCTGGCGGCACGATCCAGGTTGCAGTTAGTTCGCCGTACGAGGTACTCGTGGTGGCATCCGCAGATACAATCCAGTTGTGGCTGATCGTCGGTGGCTCTGCCCCTGCGGCGCCCGCGGTTACCATCTCTCCGCGGGCTGTGTAATGCGGATAACCGCAAGCCGGGACGTTCTCAATAGTCCCATCCGCATGTTGGATGACAAGCCCATCTGCCAGCAGAGTATCTCCTTCCGCTGGGTGCCGGACACAGGATGGATGGAAGTAGCCGAACGGGGTGATCACATACCCGTCTGGTACCCCCGCCGGGCGGTTCGGTCCTGCCGGTGCCTGAGCCCGAGCCATAGTCGATGCGAAAAACGCCACGAACAAGCACAGGACTGCAACCCTTACGACCACTGAACGAGTTTTCGTTCGTATCGAAGAATCGTCAGTTACCGTCCGGATACTCCTTTTCAGTTGTGATGTGCCCCCGAAATCCGAAGCTCTAATCATACGAAATCCTTCCTGCTACGCCACCTCCCGTAGAGGCGATCTCAGTGATGGAACAGGGCGCCCATCTCGCCGCCCACGAGCAGCGCCAGCGATAGACATCTCCGCGCTGAAGCGCGGACTGGGTTCATTTGATTAGTGGCCTGAGTCTACCACCAATCGGCGAGTGGTACAAGGACTTCTGTCGGGAATTCGCATGAAAGGTGGTCCGATTTGGGCCCATCATGCGAAACGTCGGCCGCAATACAGATCCAGTTCAGATTCCCAGACGACAAACGCCCGTAATCCCATCAGCCCTTGAGGATTTCCCGCGCCGCATTATATCCGGGCGCTCCCATCACCCCGCCGCCGGGGTGCGTGCCCGACCCGCACAAATACAGCCCGCGGATGGGCGTGCGATAACGCGCCGCTCCGGGCGCCGGGCGCATGACGAACATCTGATCCAGGCTCATCTCGCCGTGGAAAATATTGCCGCCGGTCAGGCCAAAACTCCGCTCCATATCCAGCGGCGTCAGCACTTGTTTATGCTCAATCAGCGACCGGAATCCCGGCGCATATTCTTCGATAATGGCGAACACGCGCTCGGCGAACGGCTCCCTCAACTCATCCCAGTTGCCCTCCGCCAGCGTGTACGGCGCATATTGCAGGAAAATCCCCATCACGTGCCGGCCCGCGGGCGCCAGCGTCGCGTCGTACATGGTGGGCACGGTCATTTCGAGCAGCGGCGAGCGCGACGGCCGGCCGTACTTCGCGTCGTCCCAGGCGCGTTCCACGTAATCCACCGACGGACAGATGTGCATGGTGGCCTTGTGCTGGGCCGCGGGCGCGCCGGGCAGCGCCAGAAAACTCGGCAGGCCGTTCAGTGCCAGGTTGATTTTGCACGACGTCCCCTCCGACCGGAACGTGCGAATGCGCTCGGCGAACTCCGGCGGCAGTTCGCTCGCGTCCATGAGGCCGAGGAACGTGCGCTTCGGGTCGAGATTGCTGGCCACCACCGCGGCCTCAATCTCTTCCCCGCCCTCCAGCACCACCGAGCGCGCCTGGCCGTTGCGAATCCCGATGCGCGCCACGCCCGCACTGGTGCGAATCTGCGCGCCGTGGCTGCGCGCGGACGCGGCAATCGCCTCCGACACCGCGCCCATGCCGCCGCGTACGAAGCCCCACAGCCCGCGCTTCCCGCCCACGCTCCCCATCACGTGATGCAGCAGGATGTACGCGGTGCCGGGCGAGCGCGGCCC
>CAYVPZ010000219.1:0-7491 GCA_964453955.1 uncultured Solibacteraceae bacterium
CAGACCCGGCGCCATGTACGCCGCCATCATGATGTCCAGCGTCACCTCGATGTTCGCCCAGCCGGGCTGGCCGTTGAAGTCGTCCAGCAGAACCGTTTGCGTGGGCACGGGCGGCAACCCCGCCTGCGCGAAGTTCGCCGCCACGTCGCTCGCGTAAAAGCCGTCCAGCTCGAACAGCCCCACCGCCTGGCGGGCGCCGTTGAGCGTAACCCCGGGCGCGTAGGCGGCCCGGAAATCGTTGCCGATGAAGAAACCGCCGGGTCCCGAACCGGTGGTCAGGGGCGTCGCCTCCGCCAGAGGGACCGCTCGGAGATCCATGGGCCGCGGGACGGCGAAGTTGTCGAGGCCGCTGATGTCCAGAATGTCCATGCCGGCATCGAGCGACGGCTCGCGATCGGGCGCGAAAAAGTCGCCGCGGGTGGGGTGACGCCAGTTCATCATCCTGATGTGAAACGTGCTCTCGACGTCGGCCACGGTCCCGCCGACATCCAGGATCATACGGTTGGGGTGTGTGCCGGTCACCTGCAGGCCGTTTGCGCGCATGAAAGCCGCCAGCTCCTGGTAGTCCTCCTGGGAGGGGCCGAACCGTTCGGTGAACTGAACCGGGGTCAGGTAGCGCCGGAAGTTCTGGCTGGCGGGGTCGGCGAGCTCCTGCAGAAAGGTGTCCAGCTCTGCCTTATTTCGGAGGGGCAGCCCGATCGCCAGCCTCATTCGTGTGTATGGGGAAACCGGGCCCAGAGCGGTTGAAATGGCCACGGCCTCCGGTACGTTACCATGCAAAACCTCGGTGCCGGCCGCCGCCAGCGAGGCCATGGAAAAAACGAGTATGGACGCCCAGGCAGCGGCGGCGCCCGCCTGGCTGCGCGATGGTATCCGATTTGCAAACCCCATTCTCTGGGTCCCTTTCCGAACTTCCGGACCGGGAGCGCCCGAAGTGAGGCTTATCGGCTCAGAGAGAATTTCTGCGGTGGAATGTACCCTGGTACTGGTTCGAGAAAAGCTCTAGCCCGTGGCAGCGGAGAGGTTACGGCGCGAAGTACCCGAAAACATCCAGGATCAGATACGTGGTGGTGGGAACGTACACGTAAGAAGAGATCGACCCGTTGGTGGTGGGCACCAGGGCCATGTTCGAGGTGATGGCCCCGTCCAGTGCATTGAGCGTCGATACAACCGGCATCGTCCCGCCCTGCGGCCACAGCGTCAGGTAGTTCATAGGCGCCGGCGGCGCCACTGTCGCATTGAACACATAGGACTGTGCGGTTGTTGGCGTCCCGCAGCCGCTGCCGGTCACGTTCACGTCCAGCTCTCCGGTGAACGGCGGGGTTCCCGTCGGCAGCCGTGAATCCAGCACCCGGCAGGGAATGAGGTTGTACAGCGACAGCCCGCCCGTCCCCGGCGGCGCGAAGTAACCGTTGATGTCGATGACCAGATCCGTGGCGCTGTATGTGTACACGTCCACCGCGCCTCCAGTCCCCGCCGGCACGATGGCTGCGTTGGCCACGATGGTTCCGGTCATATCGTTCAGGGTGGAAGCCAGCGGCTGGGTGGCCCCCGTCGGATACGTGGTGACGTAGTTGACCGGCGAAGTTCCGGGCGGCACCACGGTGAAGTTCAGCGAATACGCCTGTGCGGTCGAAGGCACACTGCAGGTGCTGGAGAGCACGGCAAAGCTGCGCGACTGGCCCGCGCTCAGCGACGGCGGCCCCAGCGAACCGAAGCTGGAGTAGCGCGTGTCGGCAATACGGCACGGCGTCAGCGGATAGAAGGCCAGAGCACTGGCGTTGCTGCCGGCCGGAACGAAATAGCCGTCGATGTCCAGTATCAGATCGGTGGTGTTGGTGGCGTACACGCTCACCGCCCCGCTGGTTCCCGCCGGAATAATGGCCGCGTTCGCTTTAGTGCGGCCATCAACGGAGTTCAACGTGGAAACCAGAGGCTGCGCGGCTCCGCTGGGCCAGACGGTCAGGTAATCCAGTGGTCCCGGGGGCACCACGGTCACGTTCAGTGAGAAAGCCGCCGCGGTGGTGGGAATGCCGCAACTGCCGCTGGGAATGGTGAAACTGCGGGTGCTCCCGGACGCCAGCGAGGGCGAGCCGAAGGCGCCGTTGGCATAACGGGTATCCGCCACCCGACAAGGGGTCATGGGAACGAAATACAGCGGGGCCGGGACGAAAGTCGCGGTCACAGAGGCGTTGCCGTTCATGACCAGGCAGTTTGACGAGTTCAGCGCAGACCCGCTCCAGGAGCTGAACGCCCAGCCCGAGTTTGGCGTGGCGGTGAGGCATACCTCGGTGCCGGCAAGATAGACTCCGTCGGTTGCCGCGGGCGCCGGGGTTATCACGCCGGTATTGGACGGCGATACCGCGGTTGTTAACGTGTATGTCTCGGTCACGGTCACCGCAACGGTGGTGGTGGCAGTGAAGGTCTGACCATACGACGCGCTGCTCACGCTGGCTTCCAGCGTATACGGGCCAGTGGTGGAAGGCGCGACGATCTGCCACGACTGCGCACCCGACTGCTCTCCCGGCCCGGCGTTTCCAAACTGATTCACCGTGCCGCCCGATGAACCCTGCCAGTTCAGCGTGCCACTGACCGTGAACGCCGTCAGGTCCCCCGTGTTTGTCACCGTGCAGGGAACCGTAAACGTCGCATTGATAAGGACGCTACCGGAAGGGCCGGTGCAGGAGACCGTCAGGGCCGGGCCATTCTTCGCGCTGAAACCAGCGGTGGAGACGGCCAGCCCGTACGGTTCGGAGGCGACTCCGACGATGCTGACCGGCGCCACTTCCAGCACTGCCGTGTCCACGCCGGTGGCAACCACCTGCTGCACGTTCTGGATGGTGGAGGTTGAACTCCCGATGGTATTCCCGCTGGCGCCATCGTACACATAGAGGCTCAGGTTGCTAAAAGTCGGGGTCAGATTGCTGGCCAAATGTCGATTCCAGGCCAGGGTGGTTTGGAGGGCGCCATTCACGGCGCCCTCGTAGAACGCCGGCTGCGCCGCGGATACCGAGGCCTGAAAGTAGTTGTTCGCCTGCGCGGCCGCCTGGCTCAGATCCACAAAGCCCCATCCGCTGCCAGCCTGCCACCCCGGCTCCGCGTTGTAGGCCGTATTCAGCAGCACCGCTTTCGCCGCAAGACCGTCCGGGGCGCCGGCGGATCGGATCAAAGCCAGCGAGCCCGCCACATGCGGCGTGGCCATGCTGGTCCCCTGCATCTGGCAGTAGTCGCCGTTGTTGCACGTGGAGTAGATGCCCCCGACGACGTTGTTGTGGTTGCCGGGAGCCGCGATGTCGGGCTTGAAACGGCCTCCCTCGGTCGGGCCGCGGCTGCTGAAGCCGGAAACGGTGTCGTTGGCGAGGATTTCCGCGCCCTGATCGTCCAGGCTGGCGGCGGTGACGCCGTTAAAGGAGATACCCGGCGATTCGACTCCCGCGCCGGGGCCCGCGTTGCCCGCCGCGATGGCGATGTTGACCCCCCAGACGTCGCCGATCTGATCGAGCAACTGGCTCATGGTGTCGTCGTCGCCGGAAGCCGGCCCGCCGTAGCTGAAGTTGAATACGGTGACCGCGGTGTTCTCCACCGCCCAGTTGATCGCGTCGAGGACATCGCCGTCGTCTGCATCGCCGCCGCCGGTGCACGGGCGCTTAGTGCTGGCCACCCAGCCGATCTTGAGGGCGTACAGGGTCGCGATCCCCGGGGCCACGCCAATACAGGTGGGGCACGTACCTCCGCCCTGGCTGGCCACGATGCCGGAGACATGAGTCCCGTGTCCCAGCAGATCGTTGAAGGTTGAGGCGTTGTCGGCAAAACAAGGATCGGTGGACCCCTCGCTGAGAAAAACCTTACCTACGATCTTCACGCCCGAAAACCCGGGGTTGCTGCTGTCAATGCCGGAATCCAGCACTCCCACCGATTCTCCAGTACCTTTTGCGTAAGCGCTCCAGAACGTGGGCGCCAGGATATTGGGCACGCTGAACTTCAATTGCGGTTGAAGTTTAGTCACCGGAAACACGCCGGCAACATTGGGGTCCGCCTCGAGCGCCGAGAGAATCGCCGGCGGCACCTCCGCGGCAATCACGTTGGTAACCGTAAAAGGGCGGATGCTCGCGGCCCCATACGATTCGAGCAGCAGGATCAGGCTGTCCTGTTGCGGTTGGATGGCCCGTTGAATCTCCGCAATCGCCTCGTGGCGGATTGCGAGGTCGATCCGCTCCAGTTCGGCTCTGGCGCCGTTGACGTCCTGAGCGAGTGAGAAGGGCGCGCTGATGGTCTCCTCGAGGCGCATCCGCGCGGCGCTCCTCTGCGCCTGCCAGCTCTCCTCCACCTGGCGCACGATTGCAAGCTGCGGCTGCTGGCGGAGAACGATCAGAACCTGGAGCCGGTCGCTGCCGTCCGCCGCCGAACAGACCGCCACGGGGACACACAGAACAAGTCCGCATACAAGGCGCGGCACGCAACTCGTCATATGCTTTCGTCGAGACGCTGTAGCACCTATTATCGGCGTTTCGTGAATCCAGCAGGAGAGGTGAACCGGGACACGCGGCATCACCGGGCGGGAGGCATATTCTCCAGGGTGGCGATCAAACCCAGGGTCTCGGGCACGTCCGTGGCCATCGGAGAAATCCGCACGTAGTTCCGCAAGTGCACCAGCGCCTTCTCGTACTCGCGCTTTTCGGCAAGCACAAACCCCAGCAGATGCTCCGCGCGCGGCAGCAGGGCGTGCGCGGTATCGAGTTCCATGGCCCGTTGGACGCTGGTCTCGGCGGCGTCCAGACGCTTCAGATTGAAATTGGCCACGGCGTTGTAGAACCAGGCTTCGGGAAACTCAATGGGATTGATTGCCAGTGCCTGCTCGCTCAGGTGCAAGCCGTCCTCCATGCGCCCCTCGTCCAATGCCAGCCGGGCCGCCGGCACGTAACCTCTGACGTATTTCGGGTCGGCCTGCAAGGCCCGCTCGTATGCAGAGCGCGCCTGGTGGTCCATGGACCGCTGCCTGTAGACCTCTCCCAGATCCGTCCACGCTGCCGCGTACTTCGGCCAGAGGGCAACGGCCCGCTCGAGATCCTGCCGGGCCTTGTCCCATTTGTCCCGGTTCATCTCTTCGATACCCTTCTCCCAGGCCTTGCGCGCATCCTCCGGCACCGCAAGCGATAGAGCGGAGACCGTGGATCCCTCGCGCGCGCCAATCCGTTTCAAGACAACCACCGCCTGGTGATGGAGTGTGACCTCGGCGGTTGCGTACCCCTCCAGCCGGATGGTGACCCGGCAGTCGTCCGGGATTCCCGCGCTCGTGTCGGGAGGGCTGAGAATATCGCCGGGTTCGATCAGGTACTCCACGTTGCCATTCCCGAAGATGTGCTCGATGTGGCATTTCCACAGAACTTTGCCTTCGTAGCGCGGAATGACGAGGGGAATCATGGGCAACGAGGAAAGCCCTTCCGGGGCGATCTTCGCCAGCCACTTTGCGGTGAAATGACTCGCCGGCAGCTTGACGGAGGTGGGCTGGTCGAGAGTGGCAGGCAGCGTGTCGGAGGCCGGCGGGTCGCCGGTGGAGGGCAGCAGCACCGGGGGGGGACCCGGGCCGTTCGCGGGAGGCCCCTGATTCGGGTTCTGAGCCGCGAGCCCGGTGGCCAGCAGCGTCCAACACGCGATGTGCGCCTTTGGTCCCATGCCTGCCCGTTACTTCTTCTCAGGTTGTGGCACGCTCAGGTGCACTTTCCCCGACGGCGCGTACCAGGTCAGGTCAAACGGTCCCTTCGCCTTCTTTGCGGGCTTCGGGAAGTACAGGTAGCCAGCGGTGGGTTCCGTGACCGGCCCCTCGGGAAACGCCTTGTCGGAGAGATCACGCACCACCGTGTCCCGCTCATACGCGCGGACGCCCGGCGGTGGGGGTGGCGCTCCCGGCACCGGGCCAGTGCCAGCGCCCATCCCGACCTCGGCGGAGGTCACGTTGACCCGCCGGCCGGTTGCCGGGTCGGTCCCGGTTTCGTAGCCCACGCTCCCGCTTGGATAGACTGCACCTCCCATCCCCCGGTTCTGCGCCTCGCTGCTCTGGGTGAGCATCGCAGCGATGGCCGGCGGGGTGGAGGCGCGCGCGCTGTTCTCAGCCGAGCCGTGGCCCAGCAGGAAGTCCGGCGTGGCGATGTCGGCGCTCTTGCCGGGCTCGGGATAGATGGCCAGTTCCACCACCACATATCCGGCGCGGTTCAGGTCCGTGGCAAACAGCTTCCGCACCTGGTCCGCCGGGAGCACTCTGGCTGCCAGGGTGACGCCTGCGCCAGCGGCGTGCGCGGGATAATCGGTGGCGTCGCCGCGCGGACGCATCCCATCTCCTGCCCACAAAGGCAAAAGCGCTGTCGCGAGTAAAACCAGTGCCCGGTTCCCGGTTTTCACCGTGATTGTTCGACTATTCAATGCCATCGGAAGTTTCAGAAGAAATCGCGCGCCGGCCGGCCTCGATCACGCGCAGAATGGCCTCGACATCGTATACGCTGCCGCCCCAGCTCCCCCCGCCGATGTCCTGGAGCGCCGCCCACAGGCGCGTAGCATCAGGCAGCGCCGGGTCCCGTTCGAGATCGGGGCGGGGGCTGCGTTGCTGGAGAACGCGGGTTCCCTCCTCGGCCCCGAAAACCACGCCGTCGCTGCCCACCAGATTAACGGTTCCTTCCAGACGATTCCGGTCAATGGCGATCTCGATGATATCGCCATCGCGCAGCTTGCCGATGGGTCCGCCGGCCAGCGCCTCGGGCGACACGTGCCCGATGCAGGCGCCTGTGGAAACTCCGCTGAAGCGGGCGTCGGTGATCAGCGCGATGTGTTTCCCGCTCTCGAGATAGCGGAGAGCCGCGGTGAGCTGGTAGGTTTCCTCCATGCCGGCGCCCGACGGGCCGCGACAGATCAGAACCAAAATGTCGCCGCGCCGGATGGCGCCGTCCTTGATGGCGGCGATGGCGCTCGGTTCGGTGAGAAAAACGCGCGCGGTTCCGGTTTTTCGGTAGACGCCATCGCCGTCGACAACCGCCGGATCGATAGCCGTGCACTTGATCACCCCGCCTCCCGGGGCGATGTTGCCCCGCGGGAAACAGACCGTGGACGAGAACCCGCGGCGCCGCGCCGATGCCGCGTCCGTGATGACGTCCTCGGGATCGACGCCATCGCGCTCTCGCAGCACCTGGCGCAGGCGCGCGCGGCGCTCGGAGCCATTCCACCAGTCCAGATTGCGCTCCAGCGATTCGCCGGTCACCGTCAGAATGCTGGTGTCCAGCAGGCCCATCCGGCGCAAATGCAGCATCACCTCGGGCACACCCCCGGCCAGGAACACCTGTATGGTGGGGTGGTTTCGGGGACCGTTGGGGAGAGCATCCACCAGGCGGGGCACCGACCGATTGACTTCCGTCCAATCGGCTACCGAGGGGCGAGGCAACCCGGCGGCGTGGGCCACCGCCGTCAGGTGCAGGATGACGTTGGTGGAACCGCCAAATGCCGCAT
>CAYVPZ010000220.1:0-7490 GCA_964453955.1 uncultured Solibacteraceae bacterium
TACAGCACGCCGCAGCGCGTCGAGGTGGGCGAATCGTCAACGGTGCAACTGACCCTCATCGAAACGGTGCCGCCCATCGATCCCCCGAAAGCCACCAAATACGTTCGACATTTGCGAGTACAAAGCAAAATGCTCAGCGAATTCTGGGGGCGCCCGGTATTCATTGAGGCCGCCGTGCTGGTGCCGCGGGACTTCGACGAGAGCAAACAACATTACCCGGTGGCGTTTCTGCAGGGCCATTTCGGCAGCGACTTCACCGGGTTCCGCGAAACCCCGCCCGACGCCAATGCGCGCGGACGCGCCGCGCAGGGCTATCAGTTCTATCAGGACTGGACATCGGGCCGGCTGCCCCGCATGCTGCTGGTGGTCACCAGCCACCCCACCCCTTACTATGACGATTCCTACGGCGTGAACACCGCCAACGCCGGCCCCTATGGCGACGCCCTCACCAAAGAACTGTATCCGGCGGTCGAGCGGCAGTTTCGCGGGATCGGCGAATCGTGGGCGCGGGTGGTCTCGGGCGGGTCCACAGGCGGCTGGATGACGCTGGCGCAGCAGATCTTTTATCCCGAATATTTCGGCGGAGCCTGGGGATTTTGTCCGGATCCGGTGGATTTTCACGCCTTCCAGACCATCGACGTCTACACCGACAACAATGCCTACTACGACGAGGGCCCGTTCGAGCGTTTGCCGAAACTGCTGGGCCGGCTGGCCGACGACCATGTGCTGGCCACCATGGAATCCTTCAGCCGCCAGGAAGCCGTGCTGGGCGCGCGTGGACGATCGGGCGGCCAGATGGACGCGTTCCACGCCACCTTCGGCCCCACCGACGCCGACGGCTACCCGGCGAAGCTATGGAACGCGGAGACCGGCGCCATCGATCCCGAAATCGCCAAGTACTGGCGCGAGCACTACGATCTGACCGCGCTGCTGGAGCGCGATTGGGAGCGTCTGGGTCCGCTGCTGGCCGGGAAGATCCACGTCACCGTGGGCACCAAGGACACGTTCTATCTGGATGCCGCGGCGCACCGCATGCAGGATTTTCTGGAGAGCACGAAGCTGCCCGGGAAGGGGCCGTACTATGGCGGGTCGTTCGAGTTTGGCAACAACAAGCCGCACTGCTATCCCGGCGAGATTCCCGAGGGCGTGCCGCTGCTGACGCACTTTGTGAAGGTGTTTGCCGACTACATGCGCGCAACCGCCCCGAAAGGCGCGGATTTGGACGGGTGGAGGTAGCCCAATGCTTCGTTTTGCGAGCTTCGCGTGTCTGGCTGGCCTGCTGGCGGCCATGGCCCAGACGCCGCCATCGCGGCCGTCGCCGCCCACGCGCGATCCCAACACGCCTGGTTACGTCGCGGCCAAAGAGCTGCCCGACGGCGCCAATGCCCCTGCCGATGCCGACGGCAACTTTATCATTGGCCCCACGCACACCCGCGCGACGGAAATATCCCCGCAGGAAGGCGTGCCGCAGGGAACCGTGTTTGAGTTCACCATGAATTCGGCCGACAGCAAAATCTATCCCGGCATCGCGCGGGAGCCGCATACGTTTGGCACGGCGGATCCAGCCGATCCCGGCAAGCTGGTGGTGACCACCAGCCACCCCGCTCCCTATGCTCGCCGCATGGCGGTGTACGTCCCCCAACAATACGTGCCTGGCACCGTGGCGCCATTCATTGTCGGGGCGGATGGACCCGACCGGGCATTGTTCACGGCCCTGGATAATCTGATCGCCGAGCACCGGGTGCCGGTGATGATTGCCATTTCCATAGCCAACGGCAGCGGCGACGCGCAGGGAAGCGAGCGCGGCCTTGAATACGACACCATGTCGGGCCTGTACGCGGAGTTTGTCGAGAAAGAAGTGCTGCCCCTGGTGGAGGCGCAATACCATGTGAAACTGACCAGCGATCCGGAGGGCCGGGCGACCATGGGCGGCAGTTCCGGCGGCTCGTGCGCATTGATCATGGCGTGGTATCATCCCGAGCTGTATCATCGCGTTCTCACTTACTCGGGCACTTACGTGAACCAGCAGTGGCCGTATAACTCGCAGACCCCTCACGGCGCGTGGGAGTTTCATGAACACCTCATCCCGAACAGCCCGGCCAAACCGCTGCGAATCTGGATGGAGGTGGGCGACCGGGACCTGTTCAATCCCAATGTCATGCGCGATGGCATGCACGACTGGGTGGTGGCCAATGAGAACATGGCCAAAGTGCTGGCCGCCCGCGGCTATCACTATCAGTTTGTATTTGCGCGCAACGCCGGGCACACCGACCGCGCCGTGAAAGACCAAACGCTGCCCGAGGCCCTGGAGTATTTGTGGCAGGGGTACTCAGTCGCCGGGCCGAAGAAATGACTTGAGTAGGGCCAGATCTGGAATAGAGGACTTGCCCCCCGCCTACTTCCGCCGGACCACGGAGCCCAACGGAGGGTAAAAGGACTCCTTCCTGGGCTCGCCTCTCAGGTAGGAACGCACGATGTAGTGGAACCGAGTGGCTGGTAATCCTATCGTGTTGTATGTTGCGCTCCTCTCTTCCAATAGGTCACAACCCAACCGTGGCGCGAATGCCGCCTCATGTTCATCCCTGTCCTTGTCGCCTGTTGCCCGGTATCGGACCACGGAAACCCCTGCTACTACTCCTGATCCGATCCGCACGGAAGCCCCCAGATGGAACTTGGCGGCGGCTTTGCACTCCTGATCAGGCGACGGCTGGATAGGTGCCTGCCATGTGCAGGTACAGCGCAAGATCGTCGTCGTTTTCGTTTGATCGTCTACTTGATAGGCGATGTCGGCCGGTCGCAGGTAGATGCTGTGAACCGCCCATTGGCCGCTTGGAATGAAGTAGTGCTTGAACTGCGTAGAGGTGGCTACGGTTGCTCTTGAACCATCACCGGCAACCGCAACCGTTCCCGAGATCTGATCCCTCTCAATATTGAGCAATCCCCAGCTGTCGTTTGCCCACCTATCGATGTCGAAGGCGACCGTGCGCGGGGAGTTCCCGAGCAGTTGCCAGAGGCCAAGGTACGCAGCCAAATAACACTCACACGGCATATACAATCAGACGCCAGATTTTGGAGGATTGTGCCGCACCAAAAAACCAAGACACGGTCGGTTGACCGATCCACGACCACCAAGACGAGGCTCTCTGTAGTCACCGGACGAAAAGTGGGTTTATCGGGAACCGAAGGGGTCCCGCCTCGCGTTCTCGGACTCCGTGCGCTCAAGTCACTTCCACGCGCCCAGCAGCCGGCGCACCAGAATTAGTTGCCCCAGGTGATGGGAATTGTGATCGGCCGTCAGCAGCGCTTCCCGCAGCAGCGTCTGTCCCTGGCCGTGCGGGATGGGCGCCACGAGGTCGCGCGACGGGTCGAGCACCAGCTTCTGGAACTCCGCGCGATCCGCCTCAAACCGGCGCACGCTCTCGTCCCATGCCTTCGCGTCCGGCGGCGCGGGGGTCGCCGGCCAGTAGCCGGAGGGCCAGTCCGGTGAGACGTGTTTCGCGTCGCGGCTGAACTCCAGCATGTCCCATTGGGCGATGCGCATGTGCTCCAGCAGCTCCCACGCGGTATAGGGCATCGACGGCGGGCGGACGCCGCGCAGTTCCACCGGAAAATCGGCCACCACGGCCTCGAAGGTCTGATGCGCCTCGCCCCAGGCGAGCACATCGGCGATCTGCTTGCGAAGCTTGTCGGATTCGTTCATAACTGTTCTATACCATGCGAAGCGCACTGTTTTTTCTGTTGTTGGCCCCGGCCTTCGGCACCCCTCCGCCGCCGCCTCCGCAAATCGCCTCTCTTGGCGATCTGAAACTCGATAGCGGCGAGGTGCTGCGAAATTGCCGCATTGGCTACCGCACGTTCGGGTCGCTGAACGCGGCGAAATCGAACGCGGTCCTGTTCCCCACGTGGTTCTCCGGACGAAGCGACGACCTGGCGCAGTTCATGGTCGCCGATGGCCTGGTGGATCCCGGGCGCTACTTCGCCATCGCCGTGGACGCGCTGGGCGACGGGGTGTCGTCGTCCCCCTCCAACAGCGCCGAACAACCGCGCATGCGCTTCCCGAAATTCACCATCCGCGATATGGTGACCGCCGAGTATCGTCTGGTGAAGGAGGTTCTCGGCATTCCTCACTTGCACGCCGTGCTGGGCGTCTCCATGGGCGGGATGCAGACCTTCCAATGGGTGGTCTGGTACCCGGATTTCATGGATCTGGCCGTGCCCATAGTCGGGTCGCCCAGGCTGACTTCGACGGACCTGCTGCTGTGGACCTCCGAGGCCGACGGGATCACTGAAAGCGCTGGCTGGAACGATGGCAACTACCAGCATGCGCCGCCGCTGCACGCGGTGGGCGAGATGCAGGCATTCGCCCTGACCACGCCCGCGTATCGCGCCCGCTCCACGCCGCCGAACGAATTCCCGGCGTTTCTGAAAGGGATCGACAACGCGCCGCTGGGCCGCATGGACGCCAACGACTACCTGCGGCAACTCGAGGCCATGATGGCCCTGGACGCGGCGGCGCCGTTCGGAGAATCGCTCGCGCGCGCGGCCCACGCGGTGAAGGCGAAGATGCTCATCGTGGTGGCGAAGCAGGATCATATGGTGAACCCGACGCCGGCCATCGCGTTCGCCGCTTCCATCGACGCGCCCACCATCCAACTGGAGAGCGACTGCGGCCACCTCTCGCCCAGCTGCGAGAAGGACTCGCTCTACCCGCGCGTGCGCGCTTTTCTGGACCAGTAGAAATAGAACGGCGTTCCCGCCGCCATCAGGCCCAGGCCGGCGAAGGCCTGCACCGGACCGGTCCACAGCGTGTTGAGCAGCAGCCACGCGGTGACGACGAGGAAAAGCGCGGGCACCACCGGATAGCCCCACGTTCGATAAGGCCGCGCGGCATTGGGAAGGCGGCGGCGGAACACGAAGACCGAAGCGATGGCCAGCGCGTACAGAACCCAGGACGCGAAGATCACGTAGTCGGTGAGCAGGTCGTAGGAGCCGGAGAGCGCCAGCACGCTGGCCCACGCGCCCTGGGCGATGAGCGCGTTCCGCGGCACGCGCGAGTGCGGCGTGATGATGGCCAGCCGGCGAAAGAAGAGACCGTCTTCGGCCATGGCGAAGGGCACCCGCGAATTGGCCAGCACCGAAGAATGCAGCGCGCCCACCGACGACGCCAGCAGCGCCATGGCGATCAGCCCCACCGCCGCGCTGCCCACAAAGCGGCGCGCCACCTCGGTGGCCACCGACGAGGTCAGCGGCACGCTGGCTATTTGCGCGGGCGTCAGAACGTAGAAGTAGGCGACGTTGACGAAGACGTAGAGCGCGCCCACCACCAGCATGGCGCCGATGAAGGCCAGCGGGATGGTCCGCTGGGGATTGCGCACTTCGCCGGAGAGCGGCGTCAGGTTGTCCCATCCGTCGTAGGCCCAGAGCGCGCCCAGCATGGCCGCGCCGAAACCGGCCAGTCCGCCGCGCGCCGCAACGGAGACGCCTTCGCAGGTGCCCGCCGCCGCATGCATGGCCAGGTGTCCCCAGCTGCCGTAGGCGAGGGTCATGGCCCCGATTCCGATCAGCGCCAGCAGCGCCAGCTTGATCATGGTGAGCACCGAGGCCGCCGCGCCGCTCACCGAAACGCTGGCGCAGTTCACCGCGGTGATCGTGGCGATCCACCCCAGGGCCACCAGTTGCAGCAGGCCGAAGGGAATGGCGTAGCCGAACACGGGAACGGTGAAGAACGTGTGGCTCAGGGCGCCGCCGGTGACGATGTTCAGGAAGATGGCCGAGCCGGTGGCGAGGGCGGCCTGCGATCCGGTGCGCGCCACGAAAAAGATGGTCCAGCCGTAGAGGAACCCCCATGGCCGCCCGTAGGCGTCGCGCAGAAACACGTACTCGCCCCCGGCGTGCGGCATCATGGTGGCCAGCTCGGCGAAGGTGAGCGCTCCGGCCAGCGACAGCAGACCGGCCACCACCCACACGGCCAGCACCAGCCAGGGGCGGTCCACGTTGCAGGTCATGACGCGGGTTTTGAGGAAAATGCCGGTGCCAATCATGTTGGCGATGTTGATGGAGGTGGCGGCGGTGAGGGACAAGCCGCGCACCAGCGTGCGGGGGGGCTGCGCCGCGCTCATGCCGCCTTCTCCCTCAACACGAACGACGCGCCCAGACCCACCGCGAACGTCGCCACCGTGCCGATGGGCACCCACCAGGTGAACGCGATGCTGGTTTGCGTGCTGATATACAGCATGAACAGGAGTCCGAAAGCCATGGCCGCCATGGCCGCGTTCTGGCCCACGCGCCGCGTCAGCAAACCGAGGAAGAACACCCCCAGCAGGCTTCCGTACAGCACCGACGCGATGGAGAGGCCCGCCTCCAGCACCGAACCCCAGTGGCGCGCCAGCAGGCCAATCGCAAAAAGAACGCAGCCCCACAGCACGGTGGCCCGGCGCGCCAGCTTCAGCAGTTGCGCCTCGCTCAACGCGCGGCCGGCGAGCGGCCGGTAGAAATCGACGATGGACGTGGACGCCAGCGCATTCAACGCCGCGCTCAGATTGGACATGCCCGCCGCCAGAATGGCCGCCGTCACCAGCCCGGCCACTCCCGGCGGCAGGTTGTTCCAGACGAACGCCGGGTAGATGGTGTCGGCCGGTTTCGGAGCGGCCAGGCGCACGTCCGCGTAGTGCACCCACAGCATGGCGCCAATCAGCAGGAACAGCGCGAACTGGAAGAAGATCACCAGCCAGCTCGAGAACAGCGCTTTTCGCGCGTCACGCTCGCTGGGCGCGGCCAGGTAGCGCTGCACCATAAGTTGTTCGGTGCCGTGACTGGCGGTGGTCAGAAAACAGCCGCCCAGGATGCCCGCCCAGAAACTGTAGTTGCGCGCGAAAAACGCCGCCGTGAAGCCGAACCGGAAATCGAACACCTGCAGCTTCCCCGCCCCGCCGGCCATCGCGGCCACGTGCGCCCATCCGCCCGGAATCTGCCCCAGAATGACCACGAAGCTCAGCACCGCGCCGCCCACGTAGAGGACCATTTGTACCACGTCGGTCCAGATCACCGCGCTCATGCCGCCTTCGAACGTGTAGAACAGCGTGAGCGCGACAATCAGCAGGATGGAGCCGGCCTCGGCCCAGCCGGCCACGCCAAAGCGCCGGTACACGGGATCGAGCACCACACCAATCACGATGGACAACGCGAACGCGCGCACGCCCTCCGCCAGCGCCCGCAGGATGAGAAACGTGCCCGCCGTGAACCGCCGCATGCGTTCGCCGAACCGCCGCCCGATCAGCCGAGAGCGGTCGATGCCCACGAGCTTCGCGCCGGTCAGATTGGCGAGGGCGATGGTGCCGTCGGCGGCGAGCGTGAAGTAGCCGACGGGCGCAAAATCATACAGATCGTTGAACTTGGCCGCGCTCGCTTCCGCCGTCGCCTGCGCTTGCTTCAACTCCTCGTTTTGCAGTTCCAGCTCAATCTGGTGGATTTGCAGCTCCTGCACCAAGCGC
>CAYVPZ010000221.1:0-7487 GCA_964453955.1 uncultured Solibacteraceae bacterium
CGTCATACATCCAAAGCTCGTTTTCTCTGACTGCGGATTGGCAGCAGCTCACCGCGGCGGGCTACATAACCACCACCGAACCGGCGTATCTGATGGTCGCCATCGACGCTCCCGGCACCCTGTGGGCGGACGACTTCGCGCTTTCCTTCGCGCCCGGAACCGTTTCGCCCGCGCCCCGAACCGGCCCCATTTTGCGGTCGTTCTTCGGCATGCACGTGGAGAATTTTCTCGAAAGCCAGCTCCTCAACAGCGGATTTGAGCCGCCCTATGCTTCGGTGGGCGTAAATAACCCGATTTCCGGCGATGTCGCTGTGTATTGGGCCGACAATTCCTCGTGGGGCGTTCCCAATCCCACCGTGACATACTCCGAGGACACCAGCAACCCGCACGGCGGAACCTCCTCCCAGAAGGTGAGCGTGCAAACCGTGCCCCCCGGCACCGCCGTGCAACTGGTCCAGCCGGTCACGGTGATTCCCGGCCAGGTCTACACGTTCTCCGCCTGGTTGAGGGGCGATACCGGAATGAACGTCAACCTGGTTCTGGAGAACTCCAACTCGCCGTACAATTATTACGCCGAAACGCCGGCCACGCTCACGGGCGCCTGGCAGCAATTCACCGTCCAGGGGCAGGTGAACGACATGGGCAGCGTCCTGCTCATGTTTCAGGCTGCGCAGGCGGGCACGTTCTGGGTGGATGACGTGCAGTTCACGGACCCCTCCGGCGCCCCGGTTTCCGGCGGCGTGCCCTGGCCCACGGCCAGATTCGGCACCCTGCGCCTGTGGGACACCGGCACCGCCTGGACTGCGCTGGAGCCGCTGAAGGGTGTGTGGAACTGGCAACCCCTCGACATCTGGGTGAACGCCGCCGAACAGCACGGCGGACCGGACATTCTGCTCACGCTCGGACAGACGCCCGCCTGGGCATCCACCAACCCCGACGACGTCAATTACGTGGGCGCCGGCGCGCCCGCGCCGCCTGCCAACATTCAGGACTGGCGCGATTACATCACCGCCGTAGCGCAACGCTACAAAGGACGCATCCGTTACTACGAGATCTGGAACGAGCCGAACGATCCCACCTACTACACCGGAACCGTGGCCGAACTGGCCGATCTCACCGCCGAAGCGTACTCTATTCTCAAGGCGGTGGACCCCGGCAACACCGTCCTTTCGCCGGCTGCTTATCAGCCGGGATACCTGGACCAGCTTCTGCAGGCTGGTATCGCGTCGAACGTAGACATGATCGCCTATCACTTCTACGAGACGCCGCCGGAGGCCACCGCCGCCGACATTGCCAACGTGAACCTGGTGATGGCCGCCAATGGCGTAAGCGCGATGCCCCTCTGGGCCAGTGAAGGCGCATCGGGCGACAACACCACCGTGCCCGAATCTCTGGCCGCGGCGTACCTGGTGCGCAAGTATCTGGTCCATCTCGCGTTCGGTTCCATCCGCTTCGACTGGTACGCCTGGGGCAAGGCCAGCGCTTACTGCGTGGGCACCGAAGAGAACGATCCACAGGTGTTGACCGAAGCCGGCCAGGCATTCGGCATCCTGCTCAACTGGCTGCACGGCGCCTCGCTCACCGGCGCTTCCATCGATGCTTCCGGCACGTGGCAGATTGGACTGAGCTGGCGGGACGGTGCCTCCGGGCTGATTGTCTGGAACCCTTCGGCAACCGTACAGTTCGCCATCCCGAGCACTTTCCACTCGGTGTCCCAGCACGATATTTTCGGTAATTCCACGTCCGTCGAGACAAACACAGTGACCATTAACGACTCGCCGGTTCTGCTGGTTAGCCGCCACGGGCGCTAACGCTTCCCGATCAATGCACTTGCTCCGGCTGGGCGTAGTACCCGGTGCGCGTGTGCGCCGTCAGACCGGGCTTGTCGATCTTAACCTCGAGCGCATGATACTCATTGGGACCATCCCCGGGAAGGCCGTCGAAGGTAAGAACGTAAAACGCGCTCGCGTCGTTAACGCACGTTGCGATCTCATCCGCGACATCGTTGTTGGAATTGAGAACCCGGCCTCCGCTTTGATCCGCAAGAACCTGCAGCGCGAGATCGCCCAACTGCACCTGTCTCGCTGACTTCACTCCCTTGAGAAACTGCTTATAATCTTCCGTTCGGAATCCGCCCGCGTCCGACATCCCCAACGGATCGACATCGTAAAGGGTAATCCGCGCCCGTCGCAGCCCGTCGGAAACGGCAACAATGGAGCTGAAAAGCCTTTGCTGATTCTTCGAACTTAACTGCACGTCCGGACCCGAGAGAAGGGGCCAGCCCGGACTCACCCAGACCACCAGCTTTCGTCCAGGCCTGGTCGATTCTTCGCCGGCGAGCTGCGAGAGCGTCTGGAGAGACAACTGCAGCCGGTCGTCGGCGCCGTAGAATCCCTGCGATCTGGTAATTGTGCGCAGCGCGGATTGCTTCTGGTTCAGGTCGGCGGCGAGGGCGTTTCCATCTCGAGAGGATGCGCTCCCGAACGCCAATCCCGAATCGGTGAAAAACGCCAGCGATACCGGGCGGGCAAGCTCGCCGCCGTTTTGCCGCAGAAACCCCTCGATTTGTTGCCGCTCCACCGATACGCCAGTGAATGAAGTGTTAACTTCGTCCACCAGCAAAATGACTTCCACGGGCGGGTCGGCCGCCGCGGCCCCGCCCTCTATGGCACGAAAAGACACGATCTTTTGCGGCAGTTTGTTGTCGAGGAGGGTGAAGTCCTGCTCCTGCAGGCCGGCGAGCGGCTTCCCAGACTTATCGCGCACCACCACATCGAGCGTGATCCGCCGGTCCGCAGGCGTATTCTGCTGCGCTAACCCGGAAACAAACGAAAAACAGAATAAATAGATCCAACCACCGTACCGAATACTCATGCACTTCACCTCACTGGGGCTAGAACAGGTGCTTGATGGCTTTGCCGGTGCCCTTTAGTATTTTGCCGGTTCCCTTCACGGCGCCGGTGCCGACGTTCCTGCCGGTGCCTTTCGCGCCCTTACCCAGGTCGGTGGCTGCGTCGATGGGATGAAGCGTTACCAGGTCGAGGGCGGCTTTCCCGGTTCCTTTCGCTGCGCTGCCGGCGCCCTTCGCCGCGCCCTTACCGATATCGCCCGCGCCGCTGCCCACGTCGTGTTTGGCGCTGGTGTGCGTATTCGCCTTTGCCGGCGCGGCGCCAGGCGCTTCGGCCGGAGAGGAAGTCTGCCCGAGGGCAATCCCTGCCAGGCACATGGCCGCGCAGACTAACGCTCTGTTCATCCGATGTGTAGACGATTCACGGCTGGCTGAGGTTTCGGGCCATTCGACAAGGCGCAACAGTAGTACCCTGAATCTGTGCACGCGCGTGGGCGCAGCCGGATGACAGGGCCGAAGTGTTTACTCGTAATTCTGTTCGCCGTTGCAGCGTTCGGGCAGCAGTACGAGATGGGGGCGACCGTCGGGTACGGCTTCTACCGCGACGGCACCATCTATTCAGACTCCGGGACAGCCGAAGCAGGCCTCCGCAACCGCTTCGCCGCCGGCATTCTTCTGGCCGACGACTTTACAGAGTACGTCTCCGCAGAGTTCGACTACCTTTATCACGACGGCCACCCCTTCCTCCAGGCTCCCGGAGTGAAAACCGACATACAGGGCCAGTCGGACGCGCTGACGTGCGGGTTACTGTTCCACTTCCGGAAGCGCGACCATCGCTGGCGGCCCTTTCTCGCCGGAGGCACGGGCGCGAAGGAATACATTATCGCCGGCCCGGCGCCGTTTCCGCAGCCCATTCCACAAATCGCCAGTCTTACAACGAACGACGTCTGGAAGGTCGCATTCAGCCTGGGCGGCGGCGTGAAGTTCCGTCCGATTCCGCACATGCTGCTTCGGGCGGAGTTTCGCGACTATCTCACGACGTTTCCGCGGCAGGAGATCGTTCCCGCCCCTCACAACACAGCACGCGGCATTTTCGAGCAATTCACGCCGCTGTTCGGCGTCAGCTATACGTTCTGACCGGCGCGGCCCACCTATTCCACAATCGCCTGCATCACCGCGTTCTCGAAATCCCGCTGCACCGGCGCCACCTGCGTCTGGATCATGACGATGGTGACCATCTTCTCTTTGGGATCGATCCACGTCTGGGTGCCATAGGCGCCATCCCATCCGAAGCTTCCGTTGGACACGCGCAGCCCCGCCGCCACCGAGTCCTCCACAATTCCTACCAGCAGCCCGTAACCCATGCCATGCGCGGGCCGCCCCAGCTTCCCGTTGTACATGTCGCCCACGTGGTTCGAAGCCATCAGTTCCACGGTCCTCGGGCTGAGCAGCCGCTTGCCGTTCAGCACCCCGCCGTTCAGCAGCATCTCGGCGAATTGCAGGTAATCCTCGGCCGTGGACATCAGTCCGCCGGCGCCTGAGCAGTAGGTCTTCAACGAAAATCCGTCCTGATTCGCGGCTTTCACCAAACCCTTCGGACTCTTCCCGTACAACGTCACCATCCGCGGGCGCCGGTCGTCGGGAGGATAGAAGAACGTGTCCTTCATCCCCAGCGGCTCAAAAATGCGCGTGCGCAGGAACTCGTCGTAGGGCACCCCGGAAACGATCTCCACAATGCGCGACAGGATGTCGGGCCCGGCCAGTCCACTGTAGGCCCACTGTGTTCCCGGCTGGAAGTCGAGCGGCGCCGCGGCCAGCCTCGGGATGTAAGTAGCCAGCGTTTCCCCCTCGACCGGCCGCGGTGGCCCGGCCTTCGACCCGAGGCCGCCCGTCATCAGGCCGTTGGTGTGGGTGAGCAGATCGCGAATGGTCAGGTCGCGGTCCGCCGGGACCACATAGAAGTCCGTGGAGTTTGTCCGCGCCACGGCCACTTTGGCGTCCTTGAACTCGGGCAGGAATTTCGACACCGGGTCGCTCAGGCGGAGCTTGCCCTCCTCCAGCATCATCATGACAGCCACGCCGGTGATCGGTTTGGACATCGAAGCGATGCGGAAAATGGCGTCCTTTTCCATGGGGCGCTTCGACTCGATGTCCATCAACCCGTGCGCCTCGAAGTGCACCACGCTGCCGCGCCGCGCCACCAGCGTAACGGCGCCCGAGATTTCGCCGGCATCGATGTGCCGCTGGATCGCTTCGTGGATTCGTTGCAGCCGCTCGGGGGACATGCCCACATCCTCGGGTTTGCCGGTGGGGACGCCGCCGTCGGTGAGTGTGGCGGCGAGTATCAAGGAAAGAAGAATCAGGTACGTCAGTTTCATAAACAGGCCACTTTCTACCTTACAGTGGACAAGGGCACCGTTTGCGCTTCGCCCCGGTACGAAACCACCGCGTCCGGATTGCTCGCAACTTCCACGCCCGCGCCATGCCCCTTCCCCACCAAAACAACACGAAAAGTCCGCGTCAGCAACATGCCCGGAAAAGTCCCCTTCCTGGCATCGATGCGAAGCTGATGCTTTGCCTCATCCCAGTGGAACGTAATGGTCGAATAAACGCCCTTTTCATAGTCGTAGTTGTCGTTTTCGTCCTCGTACAAAGTGAAGCTGCCGTCGGCGCCCGGATAGACACGCAACTCAATGGGGTCGGCCGGCTTCTCCGTGGAGTATTGAACGAACGGGCCCAGCGGAATGATCGACCCGGTCCTGATCATCAGCGGCATCTTGTCGATGGGCGCATCCGCCACGACGCTGCGGCCGCCGGCCAGCGTCTCACCCGTCCAGAAATCGATCCACGGATTCCCGGCCGGAACATAAACGGGTCTCGTCTTCGCCCGCGGCTCGACCACCGTCTCTCGAGCATGAATCTCCGGAGTCTTCCAGTACATTTGCGCCCGGAAGGCCCCCAGCACGGCATTCGAGGTCTCAAACGCGAAGTCATACTCTTTTCCGGCCACCAGCGCCACGGGAACGGTGTGGGACTCCATCGAATCGTAATTGTGAGCCACTTCCCTGCCGTCCAGATACACTCTTCGCGGCCCGAAGCTCTTCATGTTAAATCGATATTCTCCCGTCTGATCCGGAATCAGCTTTCCTTCCCAGCGCATCGAGAACTTAGGGCCGGTAATAAAAGCGGGCCAGCCCGTGTACCAGTCCAGATTAATATCCGGCTCCACGGCCTCGTGACAGAGCGTCTTGAACTCCGCATCGCAATAATATTGGGCGGTCAGGCCCGGCTTCCCGTCTTTCGTCCGGAAGTGTTCGGGCGTAATGAGAATGGTCTGCTCCGGGGGGCGATGGTACATATACTCCGTCACCGGCGACACCATGATCGCGGGGCCGAACATGAACTGGTCGTCGATGGAATAGGTCTTCCGGTCGCTCGTGAAATCCATCGCCAGGCCGCGCACGATGGAGTACCCATCGTGCGTAACCTGCCAGGCAAGCGAGTAAATGTAGGGCAGCAGCCGGTAGCGCAGGTTGTCGAACTTCACCAGCACGTCGCTGTAATCGCCGAACTCCCAGATCTCGCGCGGCGTCTCCGAGCCGTGCGAGCGGAAAATGGGCGCGAACGCCCCAAATTGGAACATCCGCGTGTACAATTCCTGATACGCTGGGTCCTTGCCGCCGTTCGAGAAAACTCCCCCCTGGCACCCCAGCGAATACGCGCCGATATCGAAGGTCCAATAAGGAATGCCGGCCATGCTGTGATTGATACCCGCGGATATCTGCTTCCGGTACACGTCCCAATTCGCGCCGATGTCTCCCGACCACGTGGTTGCCGCGGCCCGCTGCTGGCCGGCGAAGGTCGACCGGGTGAGAATGTACACGCGCTTCTGGTCGGTCTCCTTCCGCTGGTTCTTATAAACGGCTTCGGTGACAACCAGCGGGTAGGAATTCAGGTATCGGGCAAAAGAGCCCAGATGATTGTTCTCCACCCGCTTCATCTCATACTCTTCCGACTCCTTGGTGAGCGCGTTGACAATGTCGGGTTCGGTCGAGTCCATCCACCACGCGTCGATGCCCTTCGAGAACAGGCCCTTGTTCGCGTATTCCCAATACAAATCGTTGGCCGCGGGATTGTAGGCGTCGTAATACCTGAAACCGGCCCAGCCGACGGGCGAATACAGATACCCCCGGCGTTCCATGTCCTTGTAAATTGGCGAAGAAGGTCCCAGCCCGGCCCAGATGGAAATCATGAGATGGAAATGCTCCCGATGAAGCAGATCGATCATTTCCTTCGCGCGCGGGTACTTGGTTTCGTCGAAAAACAGGCCGCCCCAATTGTCGTTTCCACCCCAGTAATCCCAATCCTGTACGATATTGTCGATGGGAATGTGCAGTTCGCGGTATTTCCGCGCGATGGCCAGCAGTTCGTCGCGGGTCGCGTAATGCTCCTTGCTCTGCCAGTAGCCGTAAGCCCACCGGCCATACATGGGAGCCTGTCCCGTAAGCTGCCGGTATCCGGCGATGGCCTGATCCATGGTGGGGCCAAACACGAAGTAGTAATCGACGTTGTCGGCCACCTCGGACCATAACGACATGGCCTCAGGCTTATCGGTGAAAATCGTCTTCGAATAGTTATC
>CAYVPZ010000222.1:0-7476 GCA_964453955.1 uncultured Solibacteraceae bacterium
GAGCTGTACTGGCGGTACGAGGTGTGGGTGCGCAAGTGTCACTCGCGCATCGATTCGGTTTTCAACACCACCGGTTGCATTTACGCCATCCGCCGCGAGCTGACCGCGCCCATGGCGCCGGACACGCTCACCGACGACGCCGTTATGCCGTTGCGCGCCTTCTTCCGCGGCTACCGCGTTATCCTCGATCCGGAGGCGCTGGCCTTCGACTATCCCGCCGATGCCGGCACCGAGTTTCGCCGCCGCTTCCGCACGCTGGCCGGCCTCTGGCAGACCTACGCCCGTCTCCCGTGGTTGTTCACCGGCGCGAACCGCATGCGTTTCCATTTCCTTTCGCACAAGTTCAGCCGTCTGGTATTGCCGTGGGCGATTCTGGCGATGGTGGTCTCCACCGTGGCGCTGCCGCCGTCGCTCTTCCGCGATTTCCTGCTGGCGTGTGAGGCAGGGCTGCCCGTACTGGCCCTGCTGGACGGCCTGGTGCCCGCCGGATTCCCGCTGAAGCGGCTCACCTCTCCGGCCCGCACATTCATCATCATGAACGTCGCCGCGGCGGCGGCCCTCGTAGTATTCTTCGTGCCGGCCACCAAACTCTGGACCCCGACGGGGACGAAATAGCCGCGCTATTCCGAGGATTTCTGCGCAAAATACTCGGCGCGAGCCTCGACGGTCAGTTTGTGCGAATTCTCCAGCTTGACCTTCAACTGATGAACGCGCCCGTCCGCTTTGCCATTGGGAATAAAGCCCAGCACATAGTGGCTCTCCGGGGTGGCCAGCTTGTGGAAGCTCACGTTGAAGTCGTTCCCCGACACGTACGTGCCGCCGGTCCCATGAGCCAGTTCGACGAGAACCAAAGGATTCGACGGGTAGGCGTTCAGCGCCCGCCCGGAGTTCGGGTTGCGGGATGCGGCATCGTTGCCGGTGGCAAATGCGGCCGACTCGCCGACATCGACGGCGTTGATCGACACTTTGGCGCGCACCGCGGCATCGATCAGGTCCGCCTCGTCCTTCGAGCGATCAGGTCCCACGAAGAATCCCGACGAGACGAAGACGATATCCCGCCGCCCGGGCAGATTGGACATCTTCTTCACAAGGGCTTTCAGCAGCTCCACCTGCAGCACCTGCATCCGCGAAACACGGCACACCTGCACCGCGCGGAATTGCAGCCGCGCCACGGTTTCCTGCAGCTTCGTCCGGTCGGCCGTGAAATCGGTTCCCACGCTGCACGACGCCGTGTAGACTGCCGCCCGGTCGCCAGGCTCCAGTGCGCCAATCTGGCGGGCGGCGGCATCGCGAATTCGCGTCAGATCGCCGGTATCCCGAATCGTGACGTCGTCGAAAAGGTAGCCGACGAAGCGCTCGGGAATGGCCAGCCCGGTTCCACCCGCGGGCTGCCCCGAGGGCGCGTTTGGATCGGCCAGCGATCTGTCCGGAGCAGCCTGACTTCCCGGGGTCTCCACCGCGAAGCTGGCTATGTCCTGCCGCTTCCCGTTGTCGAAGAGCTGAAAATCGTCCTTGCCCAGATTGCTCACGACATTTCCGTCGTGGTCGCGAACAACCACCGGCACCTGGATCACGGTCACGCCCGCCTTGAACGTCTCGCCGGAGTCCGACTGGGCAAACGCCCCAGCCAGAGAAATGAGGGGCAGTACGAATAAGAGCGTTGTACGCATGCCCCTATATTACGGGATTTGTACCGCTGCATTCTCCGCCGTGAGCTGCTGGCCTTCGGCGTCGCGCACCACCAGCCGGACCAGATATGCGCCGGTTTTCATGTCGAAATTCGTCGGAATGGTGACGGGAGGTTTTTGCTCCAGACCCTGCACGGTGGAGTCGAGAAGACGAAGCTGCAGAATCTTCTGCGCGCCGGCGACAAAATTGCCGTTGGGATCGAACACCGCGGCAACTATGGTCAGATCGTTCCGGTTTCGGTTGTCCGCTTTGCGAAGATGGATCAGCTTGAGGTCCACGGTGGCCAGCACGTTCAGCTTCGCCTCGTTTCCGGATTTGGTTACCTGCGTGTGCATCTCCACGGGAAGATTGTGGATTTCGTCGCGCGAGAAGACCGCGTCCTCAATTTCCTGCTTCGAAACCGCCCCTGCGTCCTCGGCGTGTTTCGGAGCCCAATACCCGCGGCGCACCTGCAGACTCACTTTCTCACCGGAGTTCAACGTCACCTTGAGGGCATGGAAGCTTCCATCGAACTTGAGATTCTGGGGCACGAAGCCCAGCACATAGAGATACTCGGGAGCGGCCGCCGCCTGGCGAACGCCCTCGTCGAAGTCGTTGTTGAAGTGTGCGGTTCCACCTGTGCCATCGGCCAGCGCGTTCAGCTCGTCGTCGGCCACGGTTCCATCCGTCTCCTTGAAGGTAATCACGTCCGGCGGAGGCGCTCCACCGGAGCTGGGCTGGCTCGCGTCGTACACCGAGCTGGTCCACACGCCGCGCGCGTCAATCGTGCTGATCAGCACTTTCGAACGGATGGCGAGGGAAATGAGATCGGACCCCTGGTCCTGAAGCTCGGGCGAAACGAAGAATCCGGGCGACGCCAGAACGATGCGCCGTTGTCCGGGCAGCAGCGCCATGCGCCGGACAAGGTTGCTCAGGGTCGCCAGATTCGCTCGCGTTTCCTGTTTGCCGTTGAGGAAGGCATCGCGCACCTCCTGCACGGCCACATCGAAGGCGCTCCCGCCAGGAAGGCATCGCCCAGCGTCGTAGACCGCCGTCTTGAGCGCGACGGAGCGATTGACATCGTCGGCCATCGGATGCAGAGAAACCTGCTGGTCGATCTGCACGGCCTGGAAGTAGCTGATGTACAGACAGGAACGGAGGGCAGAGGCGGTAAACGGGCTGGGGCGAATCCGCAGCAGCGCCTCATCCAGCGCCGACGGCTTGTCTGTGAAATCGACGGCGATCTTGCCTGAAGTGGTGAAAAGAGCGGCGCGCTCTCCCGGCTGGAGCGGGGAATCGAGATAACGCCGGACGGCGTCGCGCACCCGCGGCAGGTCCGCGGATTGAATGTGCACGTCGTCGAAGACGAAGGCGATAAAGCGGCCGGGCAACGGCGGCGGCGCGATTCCCACGGTGGGGACGCCGGACGCGTGCGACTCCGCCGCGGCTGCTTCCGGCGCGGCCGACGCCTTCTGTACGGAGAACTTCGTGATGTCCTGACGCTTGCCTTTGTCGAAGAGCCGGAAATCGTCTTTGCCGAGGTTGCCTATGGCGTGGCCTTCGCGGTCGCGCACCACCACAGGCACCTCCACAAGGTTGGTCTGGGCCTTGAACGTCACCGGCTGGTCCTGGGTGGCTATTTCGGGCTCGGCGACTGGAATCACGGGAGCCTTCGTGACAGCCGCGCCGATGCCAAGGTCTTCGGCCACCTCCTTCGTTTCCATCTCGCTTACCTGGGGAGCCTCTGCCGCCTTCGCGGGAGCCGGCTGGTTCTGCTTCCGCGCCAGCTCCTTCGCGCCGGGAGCCCAGTACCCCTTGCGCGCCTGAATGTCCAGCTTGTACTCATTCGGCAGCTTCACGGTGAGCGAATGGAAGCTGCCATCCGGCTTCAGGGTCTCCGGCGAAAAACCCAGAACGTAGATGTATTTCGGGGTCGCCGCCAACTGCTCCAGCCCGCCGTTCAGATCGTTGGTGTCGCGAATGAATTTGCCGCCCGTGCCGTCGGTTACCCGGAACATGAACTCGTGAAAAGCGCCGGCGGAATCGACGGCCAGGCCGCGCGCGTCGAGGCTGTTGACCACCACGCGGGAGCGGATCGCGCTGTCGATCAATTGCATGGTGTCCGGCACGAACGTCCACGTTTTGCTCCCCGTGGATTCCAGCATCATACCCGGTGACATAAGAACGATGGTCCGCTGGCCCGGCAGAATGGCCATCCGCCGAACGATGTCTCCGGACTGCGTAATCACCTCTCGCGTTTCCCACTCGGTGGCGTTATCAACGAGACCCGAGCCCGGGACCGTGGCAAGCACGGGTGCGCCCGGCCGGAGTTTCATCAGCGCCTCATGGAGCTTCGCGCGATCGGAGGTGAAGTCGAGCGTGACCTGGCCCGAAGTGGTGAAAATGGCGACGCGATCGGCCGGCTTCAGGCTGTCGACGTACTTCTGGCCGGCGTCGCGGATGTAAACCAGATCGGAGGAGCACCCGATGTAGCCGGGAGGCGGATCCGGGCCGCAGATCTTCAAATGGAGATCGTCGAATAACAGGGCGACGAAATGTCGCGGGATGACGTTCGGCGCGGATCCCGGGGCCGCGTTCATGCGCGTGACGCCGGGAGGAAGCGGATCCCATTGATCCGTACTCGGCAGGCTCCGGTCTTCGGCCAGGTGGCCGGAGGTCTCCTCGACCGCGAATTTCGTAATTACTTGCGATTTTCCTTTGTCGAAGACCTGGAAATCCGCCTGGCGCAGATTTCCAATGGCGTTTCCGTGGGCGTCGCGCACCACCACGGGCACGAGCACCAGATTCGTTTCCGCCTTGAAGCTGACTTCGCCGGCGGGCGCCGAAGATTGCGGCGCGGCAATGGATGAAGAGAAGAGGATTACGGCGGCAAGCGTCAAATACCGCAAAATACGGGCTCTCATAAGGCCTCCTTCGGCATTATCCTGCCCCTTTTCGAGTACTTCCGCGGACGGCGCCGCTTGTTGTTGCCAGGCGCTCTGTCGTGCGCCTGGCTACTCGACGTGGGAATCCGTCGTCGAGTTTCAGGCAACTACGCGCGGGTCGGGCACAGGGTAACCGATCGCGAAATGGTACACCACCTGCCGCTCGCCGGAGCCGAGATGCAGATAACGGTTCACTTCGTCGTCGAAGAATGCGCCAATTCCGGTGGCCCCCAGGCCCAGCGCTTCCGCCGCCAGATAGAGCCGCTGTCCCAGGGCGCCGGCTTCGAAATGCACATAGCGGTAGCCGCGGTCGCCATGGGAACGAGTGGCGCGGTCGAGATCGGCAACCATCGAGAAGGCCACGCAGGCATTGCCGGCAAGATCCTGCCCGAGGCTGAGGCCCGCCGCCGCGACGCGCTGATCGCCGGACCGAATCCGTTCCAGTTCCGCATGCTCCGGCCAGTATCGATATACGCCGGGTTCCAGGCCGCGAATGCGGTGCGCGTACAAATAGAGCTGAATGAAACGAGAGCCGCCGAAATCGCAGGAAAACGGCTGCGCGGCCGCGGCGAGAACGGCCGAGAGCTGGGCCAGAGACATCGATTCGGTTCCGCCGCGGAAATCGAGCGCCGAGCGCCGCGTTCGCGCGACCTCGCCAAACGCGCGGGCCGAGGAGTCCGGCGCACATAACCGGATTTCGCCGGAACCCTCCGGCGCCTTTTCGCACACCGGAATGGGCCCACAATGATCCGGCAGTTTCGTCGCGGCGTGGATCTCGTCGATCCGCGGGTAGGCGACCTGGTGGCTGGAAAGCTGATTGGCGTTTCCACCGAACCAGACCGTCCCGGTGCTGTCCGGATCTCGCACCGGAATCGATTTGCCGGATAGCCGGACAATCAGCATGGGCCACTCGTCCTCGTGAAAGCAGCGCGCCAGTTCGTCGTCGGGGAAATGACCTTCCGCAAAGCTGTCACAGCCAATGGCCCGGGCCGCGAGCGCGAGCGCCTGCCATGCGTGACCCGCGTCGTGAAGACAATACCGATACGCCCGATCCCGGTATTTCCAGGCTTCCCTCCACGCAATGCTGGTGAGGACAAACACGACCGGCGCACCGCCAACGGCTTTCGGGTCGAGCCGGCCGATGGCGCGCTGCTCCGCCATGTGCGAGGACGGGCGGTAATGGTACAAACCGTCGGGCCACTGCGCGAGGCCGCGCGTGATGAAGTGAAACTCCGTCGGGTGCAGATTTCCGGACGACGGATTCACGCGTAGTGCGTATCGATATCCGGTGGCGGGGACCCGTTTGGACGCGCTGATGGCCGCCGAATGAAACAGCAATTGGGAGAGGAACGCGGGACCGTCGGCGGCCGGCGCGGCGCCGTGCGCACCCTGGAGCAACGCGAGCGCCGGGACCCGGGGAGGCGGAGGGTCGGCGGGCAGGTCGAGAACCGGCACAGCCTCGTAGTGCCGGAACGGATCGGGCATGTTTGCCCAATCGAGGCTGTGCTGTGATCGGCGCAGCGATTCCACGCTGTGCTTGGTAAACTCGTGATACTCGCGCCAGCCCATTCACTCAGCAGCCTGTGGAAGAAGTGCCTGATCGTCCAATTCGGGGACAGGCACGAAGTTTCCGTGGCGACCGCCGGATTGTGTCAGTGGCTTCCCGGTGCGGAAATTCGTCGCCCGTCCCCGAATTGGACGCCCGCCCACTTTGCCACAGGCTGTCAGGCGGTACCGGCAATCGGCGCACGCCATCGAAACAAGAAGAAGTGGCGGCCGCAGAGAGAGCACCGGTAGGGCAGGAGGATGAAGCGCAGCAGCGTTTCGACACCATTACGCACGCCCACGCCTCTGAACTCGACGGACCGGCAATGCGGACAGCGCGCGGAAAATACACTCATTTCAGCTCGATTCATCAGCCGGAAAGGTCGGATTTCGCCGCGCGGCCGGTGGTGGGAGCGGTTCGCGCACGGAACGAAGGCGTCGCGCTCGCGCCGTAGCCGCGGCCTGCGTCGGGGCGGCTCGCTTCACGGGCGGCCTTGATCTGTTCCGGTGTCCTTACGTCGGGCTCGGAGATGCGCACCCGTTGTTTGGCCCGCGCAACCTGACGCTTATGCCGCTTTTCGATTCGTTTGTTCATTCCGCCTCTCTTTGCCGAACGCCCGGCATGCGGACTACGGCTGCGCGGCTCGCCAGCGGGTGGCGGCCTGTTCGGTGGGAGGACGCGGCGGCGCCTTTCTTTTCCGGGCTGCGTCCCGCTCGGCGGCGCGGTTGTCCGCGTGCAAACGCATCCCCTCCTCGGTGAAGGTGACCGTACGAGCCTCCGCGCCTTCCGGCAGGCGATCAAGCATTCCGCGGCACAACAAGGGGAGTTCCTGCAGCCGGATGCCGTAAGTCCGGCTCAGACCGAGATGGGCCTTCACCGTGTACTCCAACCGTGTTCCGTTTGCGCCAACGCCCTGAAACGCGAACACGCGGAATCCTGTTTCCTCCGTGAACCCCGTGAGGATGAAATTCATCTTGGTGCTCCTGACAGAAATGCTCTTGGCGCCATTCACGATCTTCTTCGCGCTGGTCGCCGGCGGCGCAACGAACGCCGCGGCCGATGGACTCGGGCCAACCGGCGTCTCCGGTTCCTCCGGGAGCGCACCCCCGAACCATTGGCGGAGGCCCGGGAGCACGTGGTGGCGAAGCAGGACAGCAATCCCTGGCGCGCCGGCGGTGCGCGGGCTCTTCAAGCCCTTGCCCCATTCATTTTCGGAAGCGGCGCTCTCTTCGCGGAGCCTTCGTCGACCATGAGCCGTAAGCGTCCCACCAGCGCCTTGCCGAACTTGAGCCCGTCGAAGTCGGGCCGAAAGCCGGG
>CAYVPZ010000223.1:0-7415 GCA_964453955.1 uncultured Solibacteraceae bacterium
CGCCGTGGGCGCGCGCCTCGAGCTGCGCTTCGAAGCGGCGACGCTGTTCCTGCGGGTCGTTGAGCTCGGTGAAGGCGTTGCCGATCTCCATGCCCGCGGCGTAGATCTCGAAGCGCTCCACGAAGCGCGGATCGCCGGGTTTGTTTTTCGACAGCGGCGAGACCTCCACCGGATAGTCGTAGACGATGGTGGGCTGGATCAGCGCGTGTTCGAACTCGTTCTCGAACTTGTCCACCAGGGCGCGGCCCGCGAGCGACGCATCACCCACGATCTCGCGCATGGTCGCCCGGCGGATGTTCCCGAAATCGAGCTGCTGGCCGTCAAATTCCACCACGGGGGAGCCGGTGGCGTCGATGGCCGCCTGCTTCAGCAACTCGGCCGAAAGGTCCATCATGCCCAGATAATCCGTGTAGGCCTGATAGAACTCCAGCATGGTGAACTCGGGGTTGTGGTGCGTCGAGATGCCCTCGTTGCGGAAGTTCCGATTGATCTCGTAGACGCGCTCGAAGCCGCCCACCACCAGACGCTTCAGATACAGCTCCGGGGCGATGCGCAGATACAGATCGAGATCGAGCGTGTTGTGATGGGTCACAAACGGCCGCGCCGCCGCCCCGCCGTAGAGCGGCTGCATCATGGGCGTTTCCACTTCGAGGTAGCCGTGCGCCTCCAGTTGCCGGCGGAACGAAGCGATGGTCTTCGCGCGGGTGACGAAAACCTGCCGCGAATCCGGATTGGCGATGAGATCCAGATAGCGCTGGCGGTAGCGGATCTCCACATCCTCGAGGCCATGCCACTTCTCGGGCATGTTGAGGAGTGTCTTGGCCAGGAAGTAGAGATGCTCCGCGTGCACGCTCAGCTCGCCGGTCCTGGTCAGGAACAGATAGCCCTCCACGCCGACGATGTCGCCGATATCGAGCAACTGCCAGAGCTCGAAATCGCGGTCGCCCACGGCGTCGCGGCGGATGTAGGCCTGCAGTTGTTGGCCGTTCTGCAACAGGTGCGCGAAGCCGGCCTTGCCCATGCGGCGGATGGTGGCGACGCGGCCGGCAATGCGCACGTGGACGCGGGGGACATTGTCACTCGGCTGCAGTTCTTCGGCGGTCTTCGCGCCGTAGTCGCGCAGGATATCCGGGACGGTGTGGGTGAAGTCGAAGCGCTGCCCATAAGCGGCGAAGCCCAGCGCCTCGATCTGCGCGATGCGGTCATGCCGCTGTTTGAGAAGATCGTCTTCCAATGACACGTAACTGCATTATAAATCGCGCTCGTCGATATAATGCCTATTGACCTCACTCTCCGTCGTCATCCCCGCCTACAACGAAGAGCGGAGACTACCGGCCACGCTGGACCGCGTGCTGGCGTGGCTGGACGCGCAATCGCTCGATTTCCGCGAGCTGATGGTGGTGAACGACGGTTCCACCGACGGCACGGCGGCGCTGGTGGAGAGCCTTCGCGAGGCGCATTCGTGCCTGCGGCTGCTCGACAACCCGGGCAATCGCGGCAAGGGCTATAGCGTGCGGCACGGCATGCTGGAGGCGCGCGGCGAATGGGTGCTGTTCAGCGACGCCGATTTGTCCACTCCGATCGAGGACGCGGCGCGGCTGATGGCGGCGGTGGCCGAGGCGGGGGCGGACATCGCCATCGGGTCGCGCGCCGTGGACCGCTCTCTGGTATCGGTGCATCAGTCCGCGTGGCGCGAGTTGTCCGGACGCTTCTTCAACGTGGTCATGCGAACGGTGACCGGGCTGCCCTTTCGCGACACGCAGTGCGGGTTCAAGCTGTACCGCGCCAGCGCGGCCCGCGAGGTTTTTTCGCGCCAGAAGCTGGACGGCTTCAGCTTCGACGTGGAAGACCTGTACATCGCGCGCCAGCTCGGAATACCGGCGGTGGAAGTGCCGGTGCACTGGGCCAACGTGGAGGGGACTAAGGTTAGCGCGTTCACGGGGCTGCGGTCGTTCGCGGATCTGGTGCGGATTAGAAGGCGCCGGGAGTAATATCACTCGTTGCGCAACGCCACCGCGGGATCCACGCGCGAGGCCCGCCAGGCGGGCAGGAAGCTTGCCGCAAGCGCCACGGCCACCGTCCCCAGCGCCGCAGCCAGGTACGTTGCAGCGTCGATCGCTCTCATCCCGATGACATAGTGCTCGATGGCTCCGTTGGTCAGGGTGGCCCATCCGAGGCCGACGAGGGCGCCGGCCAGCGCGTTTTGCAGACCGCGCCGGCAGACCATACCCAGCATGCCACTGCGATTGGCGCCGAGGGCCATGCGCACGCCGATCTCCTGGGTGCTTTGCGAAACCTGGTGGGACATGACCCCGTACACGCCCACCGCCGCCAGCACCAGAGCCACCGCGCTGAAGATGGTGAGCAGGTGCGAGAGCAGCCGCGTGTCCGCCGCGGAATCGGCGACCACCTGATCCATGGTGCGGACCAGAAACACCGCGGCATCGGGGTCGAGTTCGCGCATGCCGCGCCGTACCATGCCGGTGACGGCAGCTGGTTCCACCGACGTTCGCAACACCAGACTCATGGTCGTCGTGGTCCACACCGGACGGCCCAGGGGCGAGTAGATCACCGCCGGCACCGGGCTCTGCGCTCCCGCCTCTCTGACGTTCCCGACGACACCGACGATGGTCCGCCAGCCCTCCCGTCCGGATCCGGTTCCGTAGGCGATCCTCTTTCCCACGGGGTCCGCATTCGGGAAATACTGCTCCGCGGCATGGCGATTGACCAGCGCCACCCTCCACTGATCGGGCAACTCATCCGGGCTGAAGGACCGGCCGGCGATCAGCGGGATCCCCATCGCCTGAAAGTACTCCGGGCTGATGGCGCGGATCTCCGCGGCCGGCTCGTAACCCGGCGGCGGTGGCTTCTGTCCGTCGATGGTGAACACGGAACCGGTGTGGCTGCTCTGCAGCGGCAGGAGGTTGATCACGGCCGCGCGGCTCACTCCAGGAATCGCCAGGGCCTTCTGGATGGCTTGCCGATAAAACGCCGTCGACTGCGCCGCGGTGCGCGTCTCGGGCACGGCAAGCTTCATGGTCAGCACCCGTTCGGGCCGAAACCCAAGATCGAACCGATCCAGATTGCGCAGGCTTCCGAGCAGCAGAAGCGCCCCAATCACCAGCACCAGCGCAAGCGCGACCTCGCCAACCATCAGCGGGCTGAGTCTGCGCCGCAGCGCGCCGCCACTGGAGATGGCGGCATCCTTGAGCGCCGTTTGCAGATCGATCCGGCTGCTTCCGAGCGCGGGGATGAGCCCGGCAAGCGCCGCGGCGAGGAGAGAAATGAGGATGCAGAACCACAGGACGGCGCCATCGATGCGGATGGGGATTCCGGCGGGCAGCCGATCCGCGGCAAACGCGAGCAACAAGTGGAGGGCCTGCCGCGCCGCGAACCAGCCCGCTGTTCCGCCCGCCGCGGCGAGCAGCAGGCTCTCGGTCAGCAGAAGACGCACGATGCCCCAGCGGCCCGCGCCCAGCGCCGTGCGGACGGCCAGTTCCCTCCGCCGCCCGGCGATACGGGCCAGCACCAGGTGGGCGACATTGCCACAAGCCAGCAGCAGGACCAGCCCCGCGGCGCCGAACAGCACCAGCAGCACCTGAGCGGTTCCCTGTACGGTCTCGCCGTGCAGCGGTTGCACGCGCACTCCCTGTATCCGGTGCTCCGGATACTGCTGGCCAAGCCGGCTGGCGATAGCATCCATGTGCTCTTGCGCAGTGGTCAGCGAGACTCCGGGCCTGAGCCGCGCGATCACTTCCAGCCAGTGGTTTCCCCGCGCCGCCCGCGTGTACTGGTTGAAGACGAGCGGCGTCCACAGCTCCACGCCGGAGCGCGGAGGAAACTGGAAGGCCGGCGGCATCACCCCGATCACCGTATGCGCGGCGCCATCGATGGCCACCGTCTGGCCGATGACCGCCGGGTTGGCTCCGAAACGCCGTTCCCAGAGGCCATGGCTGAGCACCACGACGAGGTCCCTGCCCGCGGCGTTCTCTTCGCGCAGGATCGTCCTGCCGAGGAATGGCCTTACACGAAGCGCCGGAAAGAGCTCCGCCTCGACGCGCGCCGCGGGGACCCGCTGGGTCTCGCCATGTCCCGCCAGGTTGACGCCGCCGACGGTGAAGGCGGCAATCTCTTCGAACGCCCGATTCTGTTCGCGCCAGTCCAGCAGGTTGGGGACCGAGGCGGGGGTCCAGCATGCCTGCCCTCCCCACAGGGAAGTTTCCCAGATCTTCATGAGTCCCCGCGGCTGCGGGTAGGGGAGCGGACGCAGCACCAGTGCGTGGAGAACGGTGAAGATAGCCGTGTTCGCACCGATGCCCAGCGCCAGCGAGACCACGGCGAATGCAGTGAACATGGGGCTGCGAGCGAGCATGCGCGCGCCGTGGCGCAGATCCCGCGCCCACGCGTCCAGCAGCGGCAGGAAGCGCCGGTCGCGCCAGGCCTCCCTGGTCTGCTCGATGCCGCCGAAGCTGCGGCGCGCGGCGTATTGTGCTTCCTCCGCGCTCATCCCGCGGCGGACGTTTTCCTGCGTCTCCATTTCCAGATGAAAGCGAAGCTCGTCGTCCAGTTCGCCCTCGAGCCTGCGCCGCCGGAACGGGGCAACAAGCCGGCTCAGGAACACGGCCATCCACGTCATGACGCGCCTCCCTCGGGGACAGGCTGGCGGACTCGGCTGATAATCGCCGACATGCGGTCCCAGCGCGTCTCTTCGAGCGCGAGCTGCTTCCTGCCCTTCGCCGTAAGGCCGTAGAAGCGCGCCCGGCGCTGATTGTCGGAGAGTCCCCACTTCGACCGGATCCACCCGCGCTGTTCCAGACGCACGAGCGCGGGATACAAGGTGCCCTGGTTCAGGCGCAACGTGTTTTCGGAAACCTGCTCGATACGGCGGGCAATGCCCCAGCCGTGCAGCGGGCCCATGGTTTCCAGCGTCTTCAACACCAGCAGGTCCAGGGTACCCTGCAGGACGTCGGTTCTGGTCTCTTCTGTAGACATCCAACAGCAGGATATCTCCATTCCTGTTGTTTGTCAACAGGACAACATCGCGGAGCGAGATGAGGGGGCGCAGAGAGTAGAGGGAGTAAGGGAGTTATGGGGAATAAAAGGAGTATAGGGAGTAAAGGGAGTAAAGGGAGTAAAGGGAGGAGTAAAGGGAGTAAAGGGAGTAAAGGGAGTAAAGGGAGGCGGACCACTGGCGCGGGAATCGACCTTCCTTTACTCCCTTTACTTCCTTTATTCCCTTTACTCCGTATGCTGTCACTCGTCGCGCAGGGCGGTGAGCGGATCGATACTCGCCGCGCGGCGGGCGGGAATGTAGCCGGCCAGCACGGCGGACACCGCCAGAATGGCCGTCAGCATGGCGAAGGTGAGCGGCTCCACTGCCACCACGTTGTACAGCACGTGGGACATCAGCCGCATCAGAGTGAAGGCCACCGGCACGCCGATCCCCAGTCCGACGGCGGCGATGCCCACGCCCTGCATGAGGGTCATTTTGAGCACGTCCGAGCGGGCCGCGCCCAGGGCCATGCGCACACCGATCTCATGAGTCCGCTGCACCACCGAATAGGAAATAGACGCATAGATGCCGGTCACCGCCAGCAGCAGCGCGATCAGCGCGTACGTACTCATGCTGACTGCGGCGCCGCGAACGCCCGAGGTCTGCTCGTTGATGAATTGCTGCATGCTTTTCACGTCGAACACCGGCTGATTGGGATCCACGTTGCGCACGGCCGCACGCACGGCGCCGACGATCGCGTCCGGGTCGCCGTCAGTTCGCACCAGTATTTCCATGGCCGGTCCGGGAGCCTGCGAAAACGGCACGTAGGCGGCGGGATACGCTTCGCCGAAGAACCAGTCCTTCACATCGCCGCTTACGCCGACCACGGTCAGCCAGCGTGAATCGCCCTTTTGCAGGCGGACATGCTGGCCCAGCGCGTCCCCCTTCGGCCAGTAATGCCGGGCCACGGTTTCGCCGACCACCACCACGGGCAGCGTGTCCCTGCCATCCTGCTCGGTAATCGCGCGCCCGGCCAGAATGGGCAGCCCGAGCGCCGTAAAGTACTGTCCCGCGACCGAGCGGACGCCGGGCCGCATTTCGCCGGGGTGTGGTTCCGCGCGCCCCTGAACGTAGACCGCGTCGGCGCTCCCCGTGGAGGCATCGGCTCCGGCCGCCTTCACATCCGGCGTTGTTTCGAGGTTCTGCAGCAGCCGGTCGTAGAATCCGGTAATCTGAACGGGGGTCCGGTATGTGGTGCCGGGCAGCGCGACTTGCAGGGTCAGCAGGTTGTTCGGGTTGTAGCCGGAGTCGACGGTCAGCAGCTTCTGAAACGTGCGGACCATCAGCCCGGCGCTGACCAGCAGCACCAGCGCGAGAGCTACTTCGGCGGTGGCCAGCACGTTGCGCATGCGGCTGCGGCGGGGCCCGGCGCTGGAGCTGCGGCTGCTTTCCTTGAGCGCTTCGTTCACGTCCACAACGCCGCGCCGGCGGGTGATCTGCAGGAAGGACGGCATTGCACACAGGATGCCCGCGGCCACCGAGGCCGCCAGGGTGAACAGGATCACGGGCGTGTCAATGTGCATCGAATCGAAACCGGCCACCCATTTGCGCACCACGGCCGGGACCGACGAATGCATGCGGCTGAGGTTCCACTGGGCCAGCGCCAGGCCGAGCGCGCCACCCACCAGAGCGATGGCCACGTTCTCCACCACCAACTGGCGCACGATGCGCAGGCGGCTGGCTCCCATCGCCGTGCGCACGGCCATCTCTTTCTGCCGGCTCATGACGCGGGCAAGCTGCAGGTTGGCCACGTTGGCGCAGGCCAGCAGCAGCACAAAGCCGGCGGTGGCCATCAGTATCACGACGAAGCGGTCGGTGACGTTGTTGGTCAGCTCCAGGATTGGCTTGATGAGGGCGGCGCGGCCTTCGTTGGTATCGGGATGCTGCTTCTCCAGCCGGCGCGAGAGCGTCTGCAACTCGGCGCGCGCCTGGGCCACTGGCACGCCGGGTTTGAGCCGGCCCATCACCGCCAGATTGTGCGTGGCGCGGTCGTCCTTCTGCGCGGGGGTCATGGCCAGCGGCGCCCAGATGTCCGTCTCCAGAGGAAAACTGAAACTGGAGGGCATGACGCCGGCGATGGTGTAGTTCTGCCCGTTGAGGGCCACGCGGCGGCCGAGCACGTCGGGTGAGGAAGCAAGATGGCGCTGCCAGAAACCATGGCTCACCACGATGGTGAACGCGTGGCCCGGTTCGGCCTCATCGGCGCGGAACGTCCGGCCGAGCGCCGGCTTCATGCCCAGCACCGCAAAGTACTCGGGAGAGACCTGGCACGCCTGCACGCGTTCCGGTTCGCCGAGGCCGGTGAGATTGACGTCCCAGGGCTGATACGCCGCCAGATGCTCGAAGGAGCGGCTCTGCCGTT
>CAYVPZ010000224.1:0-7409 GCA_964453955.1 uncultured Solibacteraceae bacterium
CACCCTGTCGAAAGGCCAGAAACTCAAGGATGTCCTGTTCAAGATGGCGCCGCACGGAGTGGTTTCCGGCAAAGTGGTGGATGAAGACGGCGAGCCGCTGGCGGGGGCGCGCATCCAGGTGATGCGCACCATGTACAGGAATGGGAAAAAGAGTCTGACAGGCGCCGCCAGCGCGTCTTCCGACGACCGCGGCGAGTTCCGGGCGTACGGCCTGGCGCCCGGAAAATACTACGTCTCGGTGTCCTACGATCGCGGCGGAAACGCGTTGCAGCAGGTGGAGATCCGGAAAGAAGGCCCCGAGGACGGCTATGCCGTTACGTTTTTCCCCAACGGGTCGAGCAGCGCACAGGCATCGCTTGTGGAGGTGACGGCGGGTGGCGAGGCGTCCGGCATCGATTTTCGGCTGACCCCCGTGCACACCGCCCGCATCTCCGGGAAAATCACGAATCCGGGAAGAGGCGCGATTGTGTTTCTCATGTCCCGGGACAGCGGGTTCGCGGGAAACCCCATGAAGAACGCCATCACCGATGATAAAGGCGCCTTCCTTTTCCGCAATATCGCGTCCGGATCCTACACGATTTCGGCGCAGCCGATGATGGTTCAGGGGGGCGAGCGACAATTTGCGCAAGCGCTGATCGAGGTGGGCGACTCGAATGTGGACGGAGTTCAATTGACCTTTGGCGCTGCGCCCGAAATCGCCGGTGTCGTTGCCGCCGGCAAGGGGGTCGATCTGAAGAATCGCAGCCTGATGGCGACACTGTCGCCCGAGGATGCGGCGATGACCATGGCCACTCCCAACGGAGAGGTGCAGGACGACGGCACGTTCAAGCTGAAGCTGCTGTTGCCGGACCGCTACCGGCTGAGCGTTTATCCGCTGCCGCCGGAGTATTACATCAAATCCATCCGATACGGCGATACGGAATCTCCGGACGCTGTCGTCGATCTGAGCAAGGGCGCTTCGGGCGGCGAGTTGACCGTCACCATCGCCGCAGACGGCGCGCGGATTGACGGGAACGTGCAGGATGCGAACGAGCAGGCCGCCACTGGCGTATCCGTGGTGCTGGCGCCCGACCAACGCGACTACCACACCCTCTACAAGATGGCCAACACCGACCAGAACGGGCACTTCACCATCAAGGGCATCAAGCCGGGCAAGTATAAGCTGTTCGCCTGGGATGAGGTGCAGTGGGGCCAGTAGGAGGACCCCGATTTCATCAAGCCGTTCGAGGACAAGGGCGAAGCGATCGAGCTGCGCGAGGGCGACGAATCGTCAAAGGACCTGAAGCTGATCGTGACCGCCGACGCCTCCGGTTCCACCGTCAACCAGGGCAGCCAGTAAGGCGGCGCCGCGCCGGTCTACCACTGCGTGATGGCCGGCGACGGATCAAAATCGTATCCCCGGCGCTCCACCGTCTTCAGCTTATCCTGGTGCTTGGCGGCGTACATGCGCCGGTCGGCTTCGGCCAGAAGCTGCTCGGCGTCGCTGCCATCGTCGGGATAAAACGCATGCCCGATGCTAAGCGAGAGAATATCTTCCTTGCACACTTCGCGGCCCGCCTCGGCGGCCAGCGCGCGCAGCCGCTGCAGGGTGGGCGCCAGCGAATCCATGCGGATGCCGGGCATCACCAGCACGAACTCATCGCCGCCCATGCGCGCGACGTAGTCGTACTCGCGGCAGCATTCCTTGAACTTCGCCGCCACAGTGCTCAGGATGCGATTCCCTTCCAGATGGCCGAAACGGTCGTTCACCTGCTTGAACCCGTTCAGGTCGCAAACCAGAACCACCAGCGGCGTCTCCTGCCGGCGGCAGCGCGATATCTCCGCGTCCAGATGCAGGAACAAAGAGCGTGCGTTCGGCAGGCCGGTCATGTAGTCCGTCGCGGCGGAGTTCTCGGCCTGCTGGTATTTGAGCGCGTTCTCCACCGCCAGCGCGAGCTTGGAGGCAACCGCCATGAGGATTCTCAGGTGGTCCTTGGTGAACGCGTCGCGCTCGCTGTGGTAGAGCGTCAACACGCTCACCGGGCCGGCGAGCCCGATCAGCGGAACCGAGAGGGCGGATCGCATGGTGGTAATCCGCGTGGGGTCGTTCATGTAGCCGGGCTCCACCGCGGGATTCCCGTTGATAATCGGTTTGCGGTTCTCCGCCACCCAGCCGGACAGGCCGTGTCCCATGGGGATCTCCAGCGACGAGAACAGGCGGTAGTTCTCGCCCGTGACGTACTCCGGCCGCAGCACTTCGTCGCGCAGCACAAAGATGGCCAGCGCGTCGTAGGGGATCATTCTCTTGAGGCGAATGGACAGCAGCGAAAGAGTCTCGTTCAGGCTGAGCGAGTTCCCCAGGTCCTGGGTGAGCTCGTACAGGTCCTGAACCTCCTGGCGGGCGGCGGCGATGGAGGCCAGGAAGTTCACCTGGTGCGCGGTGCCCGTGCTGGTGGCCTTGTGCGTTTCGAAACCGGTGGCGGGCGCCTCTCCTCGTTCCACCCGCACGTTCGTGGAAAGTCTGGTCCGTTCCACGTCGATGCTCCTGGCCATCTTCTCCAATTCCTGGAAGCGCCGTTCGAGGACGCTGACTACCTTGGGATCGAAGCTGACATTGGACTCCGCCGCCACTCGCTTCATCGCCTCCTCCAGCGGGAGGGCGCGGCGATACTGCCGGTCCGACGCCAGAGCGTCCAGGCAGTCCACGGCCGCCAGAATCCGCGCGCCCATGGGAATCCCCTCGCCCTTCAAGCCGTCCGGATAGCCGCTGCCATTCCAGCGCTCGTGATGGGAGCGCACGATGGGCGTCACCGGATAAGGGAATTGCACGCGTTCGAGAATCTCCGCCCCAACCACCGGGTGGATCTTCATCTTCTCGAATTCCTCGCGCGTCAGGCGGCCCGGCTTGGAGATGATATGCTCCGGCACCGCCAGCTTGCCAATATCGTGCAGCAGCGAGGCGGCCCGCAGCGCCTCCAGTTCGGCATCGCTCAGGCCCAGCTCCTTCCCCACCTCGATCGCATACACCTGAACTCGTTTCAGGTGATCGTGCGTGGTATGATCCTTGGCTTCGATGGCCAGCGCCAGGGCTTCAATGGTGCGCAGGTGCAGCGACGCCATCTCCTGGGCGTGCTTCTTCTCCGCCTCCATCCGCCCGAGGTACAGGTTGTAGGAACGGTAGATGAGATAGGAGATGGGGATGACCACCAGAGCGGACTGCCAGCCGAACACCCGCCCGGCGTAGCTGGTGATGCCCGCCAGAATGGCGCCCACCAGATAATAAGGGAACGACCAGAAGTAGCAGTCGTGCCAGACCCGCAGCAGCGACTTGCGCTCGATCAGCGAAACCATGGATGCCATGGGCACCGTGGTCATAGTGAAAAACACCGTGGCCGCGAGCGCGAGCGTCAGAACGATTTCAAGGTTCTGTGCCTGGAAAACATGGGCGCGGCAAGCGTAGCTCGTGGCGGCGATAGCTACAGCCATACACGCCGCGTTGAACAGAATCCGAAGAGAATCCTTTCGTTGCCGGGTGTCGTAGAGGCACTGGATGAGCGTTGCCGAGACACCCAGGAACAGCGTTTCCGGGAGAGTGAACTCCAACGCGCCATACAGCACGAAGAAAAACAACGGCGACACCGTGCCATTCACGGACGACAACGTCCACTGCAGCCGCGAGGCCACCAGCGCCGCCACGAGGAAAACAGTGTAGCGCAAGCCGTTTTCGGGGTTCCACTGCAGCAGTTCGCTGAAGAGTACCAGCGAGCCCAGCAGAATGATGATGATCGGATAGAGCCTGGTTCTCAACCACATGCGGTTCAGCATCGAGCAATCCGCCCCGCTGGCGACACTGCTCCCCTGCGTTCCATCAGTTCTCTATCGGCGCTCTGTGATGGCGGCATTAGTACGATTCAAGAAAGCAGCCAGGAAAGATACTAAAGCGTGGCGCGTACTAAGGTGGATTACCTAATTCGTACGGTTTCGAGGGAGATCGCGGGGAAGTAGAGACCGCGCAGGTCACGTTTCCAGAGGTCGCCGGTTGTGCGGCGTTCGGCGAGGCTGGTGAACCTGTACTCGTACAACTGCGCGCGGACGTACCGTGGCGGTGTTCCTCCGAAGGGCGTGCGTTCGAACAGGCGCGTTACGTCCGGGGAACCCTGCAGCAGCCGGACCATCAGATTCCCGAGCCAGGGGCTGCTTCGATAGTCGCCGAGCGCGGCGAACCACATTTGCCAGTCGAGCCGGGGCTGATAAGGGGCCACCACGGGCAGGCTGCGCCGGAGATCGCCCGGCTTGTAAGGGAAGGAGTAATCGGCCCAGTTGGTGCCGTCGTTCGATCCCTGGATCACGATTTCCGGGCGCGTTGTAGTCATCACCGCGAACAGCCCGTAGCTGTTGACGATGCCCAGCGGCTCAACGGCGTGCAGCAGATCGCTGAGCGGGCCGGGAGCGTCGCCAAAAAACAGGCGGCTGAACTGGCCGGCGTTCAGTAGAAGTATCAGAACCGTGAGCGCCGCCAGCATCACCTTCATCGGCCGTCCCGGCTTCGCTCCTGCGTTCGCGCGGCGCCGGCCTGGCAAAACGCGCCGCAGGAACTGGTCGTCGAGCAACAGGATGCACAGCGCGATGGTCAGCCAGTTGAAGAAGGCATAGTTGCCGGTGAGCAGGATCATCCCCTGCAGTGCGATCAGGCACGCCGCGCCGAACATGCGCGGGCGGCGCGGCAACAGCAGCAGCACCGGCGCGGCCAGCTCAACCGCGAGAACCACTGCCGTGGAGCCGCGCTGAAACCACATTGGGAGCTGATCCAGATACCAGGCCAGCGGCATCGGGAGCGGCTGCGTGTGATAGTGAAAGGCCAGTGCGGAGAGATTGTGCCACGAGGGGTCGCCACTCGACAGCTTCACCATGCCCGAGAAGAACATCAGCCGGAACAGCAGCAGGCGGAACAGCCAGACCACCACGCGCGAAGGCCCGAGAAAGATGGCCAGGAACCCGGTTTCAAGCAGCAGATAGTCCCACTGGAACGACAGGAAATCCTGCCCGGCCGTGCAAATCGAGAGGTACAGGACAAAAAGCAGGGAAAAGGCGATTCGCTGCGCGAAACCCGACAGCGCAACCACGGCGACAATAATGCCGGCGATGGGCAGCCACCGGATCGCCGCGTCGCTGGCGTTCAGCCAGAACAGCGTCGGCACAAGTCGCCACGCCGATGCTCCATACGTGTCCTGAAGCGCAGGCAGATACCGGCCGAGCGGCAAAATGCCGTGCGATCCGATCAGCCCCATCCCCTGCACCGCGAAGGACCAGAAGGCGATGAGGTAGATGAGCGCCAGCAGCCGCTGGAAAATCCATTCGGCGAGTTGAAAAGCCGCCGGCTGAACCTCGCGGCCCCACAGAAGCCAGGTGGCGCGGTAGCCGAAGTTCCGGTGGGAAGCGATGAGCCGGTAGGGCAGTTCGGTGGCCGGCGCGAAGCCCGGAACACGCCGGTAACACCACGGCAGCCACGCATAACCGGGCGCGGAGCCAACCACACGGAAGACAGCCCGCGCGCCGCTTTCCACCGTCCCATCGGGGAGGACAAGCTGCACGGACTCACGGAACTTCTCCGGAGGTATCGCTGGGAAATCGGCGCCCACTTCCTGCGATGGCGCCCAATGGAACCGGTCGCCAGTCAGCTCCCGCATGAAGTCCACCCAGATCCGGCAGAAACCGCAATGCCCATCGAAAATGACCAGCGGCAGATCGGTCATGGACCAGGCCCCAGGCGGGCGGCCTGCTGCCGTTCGGCCGCCGCTTCCTCCTGGCGGCCCATGAGATCCCAGGCCTCGGCCTTACCCAGGTGGGGCGCGGGGTCGGCGGGCCGCAGGGTTGCCGCCTCGTCGAAATAGCGAAGCGAATCGGTGAACTGGCGCGCCGTGAGGCTCTTCCGCGCCAGGCCAAGCGTGGTCGCAAAAAGGAGATCCGCAACCCTTGCATCCTGGGGATTGAGTTCGTGCGCGCGGCGCAATACCGGATACGCCGCCAGGTCTTCGCCCAGCTTCGCGAGAACCGCGCCGTAAAGCGCGCTCAGTTGGAACAAATCCGGCCATCGCTGTACGGCATCGGCGATGGGCGTCCGCGCCTCCGCAAACCGATTGAGCCGATAGTAGGTGTACGCCAGGTTGTACTGCATTTGCGGCGATTGCGGGGCCAGCGCCGCGGCGCGCCGCAGAGGATCGAGGGCGTCCTCGGGGTCCCCGTGCTGGCCGTAGAGGAGTCCCAGTGCGGCGAGTTTCGCTGGATCGTTCGGATCGTACAGGCGCTGACAAACTTCCCGGGCTTCGTCGCGGGGGCCCTGGTCGAGCTTCTGCGCGCATTCCCCCTGGAGCTGGGAATCGTCGGTATCGCGGCGGCGAAGCTGCGCCGACAGCGCGAAGGCCTTTTGCGCTTCCTCCTCGCGGCCTTGTTTGCGATACAGGAGCGCAAGCTGATAGGGAACGGCGCTGTCGTGAGGATTCGCCCCGGAAGCGGCCTTCAGCCATTTCTCCGCGGCTTCCAGGTTGCCCTGCCGGAGGTAAGCGAATCCGAGGTGGTACGCGGTGTCAGGGAAAGGAGGTTTGACCACGGCCTGGCTCAAGTTCCGGATCGCGCCTTCGAAGTTTCGATCCTGCAAGTCGAGCCGCCCCAGGTAATATAGAACGCTGGGCTGATCGCCCGCTTGACGGTGCACGGCTTCAAACTCCTGGCGGGCCTCATCGGATTGCTTCGCCTCGAACAGCGCGACAGCCAACGGAAAGCGCGCGCGCATCACCAGCGTCGGATCCAGCCGCAGAGCAGCCCGAAACTCACTTTCGGCTTCGTCGTACCTGCCCTGTTTGAGGGCGTCGTAGCCCTTGCCCAGATGAATTTCGGGCGTGTCCGCGGTCGCGGCACTTTGGAGTTCCGCTCGGATCTCCATCCAGATCTGGTAATAGCGCCATTCCGGCGGGGCATCGGCTTCTTCGATGTGGTCGGGGAGCAGGGTGAGGTCTCCGGTGGCCAGAAGGATTTCGCGAACCTTCGGATTCTGCTCCAGTTTCGCCCGCATCGCCGCCACGATCAGGTCATAATGAGCGCCCTTCCGCGGCGATCTATACTCCATCCGCCGGCCTTCGAACGTCACCCAGCCGATGCCCATTTTGCGCATGTTCTCCTCGGCGCCGGTTCCGGCATCCTTGGCCTCAAATGCGATCATTTGCGCTACTTCGCTGCGCGTATGCGGCCACGCGATTCCCGGGGCTTTCTCGCGCGGATCGTCGGGGCCTTCCGGATAGAGCATCATTTGCCAGAAGCCCTCCACGCTGGCGTAGCGCTTGCCGCGGAACGTAAACGGGGTGGCGGCGAAGTTAGACAGGATTCCGAGCTCGTTGCGCTTGGAGAGAATCACCTGGCCGGGTTTCGCGGCCTGG
>CAYVPZ010000225.1:0-7403 GCA_964453955.1 uncultured Solibacteraceae bacterium
GCACCACGGACGCGGCCCAGAACGTGAGCAATCCAACCACCAGCGCCAGCGCCACAGGTAATGCCCAGAATGCCATTACGGCCATCAACCAGGCGGTTACCGCCCTCGGTCTCGTACAGGGCGCAGTCGGCTCCGGCGAGCAGACGCTGAACTACGCCATTTCTCTGGCCCAGTCGCAGGTCACCAACTTCTCGGCGGCGGAGAGCCAGATCAAGGACGCCGATATCGCTGCCGAAGCCGCCAACCTGTCCAAGGCGCAGGTTCTACAGCAGGCTTCCATCGCGGCCATGGCCCAGGCGAACTCCGCGCCGCAGGCCGTATTGAAGCTATTGCAGTAGTCTCTCGCCCCCGACCGCCGCAGCGTCTCGCCCCCGTGCCGCGGCGGCCGCACATCCTGGACCCGGCCCTTCCACGGGCCTCCTGCGCCGCGCCAGTGGCGCACGGCGGATTCCAGCATCGCGAACGTGTAGAACGCGGCGGTCAAGGGAAGCAGCGGAGGGAGCAGCACGGGCTGGCGGTAAAACGAAGCGCCGCCAGTGGGCTCAGCAGCAGCTACAGCTCTCACCCGTGACGAGCATTGCTCCGATCTGGACGAACTTCGACATGGCTCAGGGAACTCCGTTCAGATTATCCTCGCTGGGATGGTGGAAGGCGCTTACAACCGCGCGCGTGAAGGCACGCCGGCGCGTTTCCGGCCTGGAGTCCATGGAAGAGGTCGTGAGTTCGAATCTCACCAGGTCCACCAAACCCCTCAAAGGGCGGCTCTTCGGGAGCTTCGGGATTCGGCGGTAGCATTGGTCGTATGACCACCTGGCGTTGTGCAGCAGTCGCCATTGGCGTCGTCCTGTCCGGATTCGCGAGTGGGCAGACGAGCGCCGAGGCTTCCCTGGTTGTGCAGGGCGTTGGCGGGACGAGCGCCACGCTTACGCTGGCCGACCTTGCCAAACTCCCGCAGCAGACCGTGAAAACCACCGACCATGGAACACCGACAATGTTCCAGGGCGTGCTGCTGGCGGATGTGCTGTCGAAGGTCGCGCTGCCCACCGGCGAGAAGTTTCACCGCACGGCTTCGTCGTATTACCTTCTGGTGGAAGCAAAGGACGGCTACCGGGTGGTGTTCGCCTGGGCGGAACTGGATTCCAGCTTCATGGACAAGCCCATTTACGTGGTCACCATGCGGGACGGCAAGCTTCTCTCCGATAGCGAAGGACCATTCCGGCTGGTGGCGCCGGGCGAGAAGAGGGCCGCACGGTGGATACGGCAGGTGACGGCGCTGAAGATCCGGCAGGCGAACTGAATCGCCAGGCGTCGCAGGGCATGTATTTCCCCGGCGCGACCCATCCCACGGCGCAGGTGGATGTGATGAACGGCGATGGGACCGCGCTCAGAAAGCTTACGCCGGAGGGCAGCAACCCTGGTAATCCAGACCCTGGCGACGGGTGAGTGGGTGAACCTGACGAACCCCGAGGGGCAGCGCGACAACTTTCCCCGGTGGTCGCCGAAAGGGGACTGGGTCGCTTTCACCAGCAACCGCGAGGCCGATCAAGAGTACCGCATCTAACTGATCCGGCCCGATGGGAGTGGGCTGCACAGGCTGACGGACTCGCCTGGCGACGCGCATGCCAGCTGGTCGCCGGACGGGACCGAGCTCATCTACTCCAGTGCACGGATGGGCTTCAAGGATGAGCGAGCAGTTGGACTGGCTCATCCGCCGTATGGCGAGATTTTCACCATCCGTGCCGATGGAAGAGGGAACGGCTGTTTGGTTCAACCAGACCAGGTAGATGGTTGAGTATCCGGCAGGCGAACTGAATCGCCCGGCACGACGTCAAACCCATCGTGCCGGGCAGGATCCGATTACGCAGCGGCCGCAGCCGGTCCCACGTATTGATACTTCCCGAATCCGAGAACCAAATAGCCGATGCCGCTCAGCAGAAACAGCAGAACCACGCCAAACACCGGGGTCTGGCCGAACGACTTCGCGATATCGATAGCCAGCAGCAGCAGAATCACGATATTCACGAATGGAATCAGCAGGAGCAGAAGCCACCAGCCTGGCCTGCCGGCGATCTTGAGCAGGATATAGGCGTTGTAGATGGGGATGATGGCCGCCCATCCGGGCTGCCCCGCTTTCTCGAAAACCTTCCAGTAGCCGATGATGAACACAACCGCGACTACGAGCATCATCAGAAAGAACCCAATACCAATTCCCGCCGCGGCCCCGGTTGCAACCGGGTTCGAGTTATCCTGCAGCAAGAACGCTGGGATGGTTGTCATCTAAGCCTCCTTTTGAGGTGGAAACAGCTCCCGAGTATACACGAGATCCCGCGCCTCGGGTCAAGTCTTTTGCGCGCCGCCAGGATAGACTGCAAGGCATGCCATCCTCATCGCTTGCCTTGCCCTTGGCGGGCCTTGCATTCTTGTGTAACTCGATAATTTCCAGCCAGACCGCCGGCGATCAGAAGACCCACGCATGGTGGAACGACCGTCCGGTGGGAAGACCGGCCAACAACCCTGACGCCAAAAAAATGCCATTGATTGCAGTGCGCGGGAACAAGTTCGTCGACCCGCAGGGGAATGCCGTGTTGTTTCGCGGCGTGTCCATCGCCGATCCCGACAAGCTTTCCGGCCAGGGACACTGGAGCCGGGACCTGTTCGTGAAGATCAGCCAGATGGGCGCTCGTCTGGTGCGCATTCCCGTGCACCCGGTCGCCTGGCGCGAGAGGTCGCCGCGCGAGTACCTTACGCTGCTCGATCAGGGCGTCGAGTGGTCGACGGACCTGGGCATCTACGTGGACATCGATTGGCACTCCATCGGCAATCTGGAGACGGGACTCTTTCAGGACCCCATGTACGACACTTCGCTGCAGGAGACGTTCAATTTCTGGCGCACGATCGCCATGCATTTTGCCGGCAACCACACCGTGGCGTTTTACGAGCTGTTCAACGAACCGACGACGTTCAACAACAAGCTGGGACCTGTGCGATGGGACGAGTGGAAGCGGACCAACGAGGATCTGATCGGCCTCATCCGCGCGTACGACCCCGAAAAGATTCCTCTGGTGGCCGGATTCGACTGGGCCTACGACCTGACGCCGCTGCGTCTCAGCCCCATCGAGGCCGCGGGCATCGGCTACGTCACGCACCCTTATCCGATGAAGCGGCAACGGCCGTGGGAATCCAAATGGGAGGAGGACTTCGGTTTCGCCGCCGAGCGCTACCCGGTGCTGGCCACCGAAATCGGGTTCGAGGGGAAGAGCAGCACGCTGGAGAACGGCTACGGCCAGCTGATTATCAAGTATCTGGAGGGCAAGGGAATTGGATGGGTGGCGTGGGCATTCGATCCAGAGTGGGGGCCGCGGCTGGTCGAATCATGGGAGCCGTTCGCGCTCACAGACAGCGGGGAGTTTTTCCACGAGGCGATGAGCGGGAGCGCGAAGTAAGGAATAAAGGGAATAAAGGGAATAAAGGGAGTAAGGGGAGTAAAGGAAGTAGAGGGAACCTTGTGCCCCCGGGCTGTCCGGTGCACCAGTTTCACGAAATCAGTCTCCAGGCCATCTTGCGATGGGACCCTAATCTAACGCCTCAGCATGAGCGAGAAGTTGAGGGCCAAGTACTCCCTTTACTTCCTTTGCTTCCTTTACTCCTTTTATTCCTGGTTTTCCCGTTCAGCGGTCGCGCTCGGTGACCAGCTCGGCCACCGCCGCCAGCGCCCGCCGGTAGGGTGAATCGGGAAACTCCGCGATGATGGCGCGGGCCTTTTCGATGAAACTGGCGGCGCGCTCGCGAGCGCGGACCACGCCGTTGCGTTCCTCGATGAGCCGCAGGATTTGCGAGAAGGGAACGCTCTCGTAGCCTTCCTCCAACAGCACCGTCTCCACCATTTGCTTGTCGCTCTGCGGGGCATCGGCGAGCGCGTAGATCAGCGGCAGGGTCACTTTGCCCTCTCGCAGATCGTTGCCCACGGGCTTGCCCAGCACGGACTCGCGGGATGTGAAGTCGAGCACGTCGTCGACAAGCTGGAAGGCCATGCCCAGGTTCCAGGCAAACTCACCGAGGCGCGTTTCGGTGGCCTCGTCGGCGCCGGTGGTGAGCGCGCCCAGCCGCGCGCAGGCGGAGAACAGGCTGGCGGTTTTGCGGTCCACCAGCTCCATATAGTCGGCCTCGGAGATGTCGATGCGGCGCAGCCGCTCCAGTTGCAGCAGCTCGCCCTCCACCATCATCTGGGTGAGACTGATGAGCAGGTCGAGAACGTGGAAGTTACGCTCGCGCAGGGCGATCTGGAAGGCCTGCATATACAGCCAGTCGCCGGAGAGCACGCAGGTGTGGTTGCCCCAGATGGCGTTGGTGGAAGGGCGGCCGCGGCGGGTGCGCGCGGTGTCGATGACGTCGTCGTGCACCAGCGTGGCGGTGTGAATCATCTCCACCACGGCGGCCATGCGGATGGCGGCGTCGTTGATTTCGCCCACCAGGCGTGCCGAGAGCAGCACCAGGATGGGGCGCAGCCGCTTGCCGCCGCTGGTTTGCAGATAGCGGCCGATGGTGGTGACGGCATCGACGCTGGCCACCGACTCGAGACCGATGACGCGCTCCACCTTCTCCAGATCGGCCTGGACCAGGTCGAGAATCTCCCGCGCGGTCAACGACTGCCCGAGCTTGCTAAAGGCCATGCGAATCACTCAGTGTAGCAGCCTCAGTCCAGCAGCATAACCCGGCGGAAGTTCTCCGTGGTGGCGCGGGCGATCTCCGCGACCGGGACGCCGCGCAACTCGGCCAGCCGGCGCGCGGTGTGCACCACGAAGGCCGGCTCGTTTCTCTTGCCGCGCAACGGGACGGGGGCGAGGTAGGGCGCATCGGTCTCCAGCAGAATGCGGTCGAGTGGGACGGCGCGCGCGGCTTCATGCAGGGCGGCGGCCTTCGGGAAAGTCACCACGCCGCCGAAACTGATGTAGAAGCCCAGCGCGAGGGACTGGTCGGCCTGCTCCGTGTTACCGGTGAAACAGTGCATGATGCCGGGGAGAGCGTGCGGGGCCCAGTGCTGTTTGAGCAGCGCGAGCGTGTCTTCCCAGGCTTCGCGGGTGTGAATGATGATGGGCTTGCGGTGTGCGGCGGCGATGTGCAATTGCTGAGCGAAGACGTCGCGCTGCACGTCGCGCGGGCAGAAGTCGTAGTGGTAATCGAGGCCGATTTCGCCGATGGCGACGACTTTGGGATGCGCCAGCAGGCTTTCGAGACGATGCCAGGTGTCCGCCGCGGCCTTCGCGGCGTCGTGCGGATGGACACCTACCGTGGCGAGGAATTGCTGGTGCGCTTCGGCCAGGCGCACGCCGGTTTCGAGGTCGGGCGGCCCCTTGCCGGTGCCGATGGCCACCATCAGCTCGACGCCCGCGTCGAGCGCGCGCTGAATCACTGCTTCGCGATCGGGGTCGAAGACGGGGTCGTCGAGGTGGCAATGGGAATCGATCACGGTCACTGCGCGTCCAATCGGGCACGTGGGAAGGCGGCAATAAACGGCGGACAGACTACTGCTTGCACGTTTGCTGGCTGAAACCTATCAATTAGTCTGTCCCCGTTTTTGCCGCCTTCCCACGTGCAGTGGCTAATCACTTCAGCCGCGCGCCCACGGGCACGTCTTCCAGAAAGCCGGCCAGCACGGGCTTGCCGCCTTCGAGGGACGCGGCCACAATCATGCCGTTCGATTCGATGCCACGCAGCTTTCGCGGCTGCAGATTGGCCACAATCACCACCTTGCGGCCCACCAGGTCCTCGGGTTTGTAGGCCTCGGCGATGCCGGCCACCAGCGTTCGGGGTTTGCCTTCGCCCGCGTCCACAGTCAGGTGCAGCAGCTTGTCCGCGCCCTTCACCGGCTCGGCCGAGAGCACCTGGGCAACGCGCAGATCCACTTTCGCGAAGTCGTCGATACTGATGACGCCCTCGGCCGCAGGCGCGGGCTTTTTGCCCATTACCTCGTCCTGACGCGCCTTCTCGGCGATCTCCAACTCGCGGATTTTCTCGATGGTGGGCTTTTCTTCGAGGCGCGGATAGACGGCGGCGATCTCGCCGATGCTCTGCCCCGCTTTCAACCCGCCCCACTGAAGGTCGGCCACGCGCACATCGTCGAGGGACCCGGGCATGCCGAGCTGGTTCCAGATCTTCGCCGTCGTCTCCGGCATCACCGGATAAAGCAGGCCGCAGATAATGCGCAGCGATTCCGCGGCGGTGTAGAGGGTCTCGTCCAGCAGCGCCCGCGAACCGGGGTCCTTTGCCAGCTTCCACGGCGCGCGCTCCACAATGAATTTGTCGAGCACCGACAGGAACGCCCAGGCGCCTTCCAGCCCGCGCGAAAACTCGAAGCGGTCGAAGGATTCGATAAACGATTCCACGGCTGTGCGGGCGTAGTCGGCGGTGTATTCGGCTCCGGCGGAATCGGGAATCGCGCCCGCGCGATACTGCCGGATCATGGTCAGCGTGCGGCTGGCCAGATTGCCCAGACCATTGGCCAGATCGGCGTTGTAGCGCTGGATCAGCGCGTCGTAGCTGAAGCTGCCGTCCTGCCCGAAGGTAATCTCGCGCAGCAGAAAGTAGCGCAGCGCGTCGGTGCCCATCACCTCGGCGATGGGTCCGGGCCGCACCACGTTGCCGCGCGACTTGCTCATCTTGCTCTCTTCAAACAGCAGCCAGCCGTGCGCGAATATATGCTTCGGCAGCGGCAGACCGGCGGCCATCAGGAGCGCCGGCCAGTGGATGGCGTGGAAGCGGATAATGTCCTTGGCGATGAGATGAAGGTCGGCCGGCCACATGCCCGGCTCGTTCTTCACCGCGGACATGTAGGAGATGAGCGCGTCGAACCAGACGTAGAACACATGATGGCCTTCCACCGGCACCGGAAAGCCCCATTTAATGCTGGTGCGGGTGATGGAAAGGTCGTTCAGGCCTCCCTTCACGAAGGCGATCAGTTCATTGCGCCGGTATTCGGGGCGGATGAAATCCGGCTGCGTATCGTAGAGTTCGAGCAGACGGTCCTGAAACGCGGAGAGGCGGAAAAAGTAATTCTCCTCGGTGACGGTTTCGGTGGGGCGCCCGCAATCGGGACAGGGGTCGCCGGGTTTGGCGTCGTTGACGTACAGCTCGTCGTGAAAGCAGTACTGGCCGGTGTAGGAGCCTTTGTAGATGTGGCCGTTCTTCAGGCAGCGGTCGAACAGGTCGCACACCACCTCGAAGTTTTCCGGGCTGGAGGTGCGGATGAAATGATCGACGCCGATGCCGAGCTGCTTCCACTGCCGCACGAACTCGCTGGCCACGCGGGTGGCGTATTCTTCCGGCGTCATGCCGGCGGCTTTGGCGGCGCGCTCCACGTTCTGCCCATGTTCGTCGGAGCCGGTAGTGAGCACCACCGGGTCGTA
>CAYVPZ010000226.1:0-7401 GCA_964453955.1 uncultured Solibacteraceae bacterium
GAGGAAACCATGAAGTCGCTTAAGTTAACGCTTGCCGTTCTGGGCTTGTCCCTGGCCGCCCTGCTGCCATTGCAGGCCGAATCGTCACTCAGCGTGACCGTGCCCTATCCGTTTGTCGCGGGCAATGTGAGACTGCCGGCTGGCTCCTACACCATTCAGGAGTCAATGACCAACGGCCTCATCACCATCCGCAACAACGAGGGCCGGGTGGTCGCTCTGCTCAGCAGCCCCGGGGTTCCGACGGCGGGGAGCGCCGGACCGAATCTCACCTTCGTCAACGTGCGCGGAGAAATGGTGCTGATGTCCGTCCACGAAGCGGCGCGTGTGTCGCGAGTGCTGCCCGCGCGCGGCATCGTTCAGTGACGTGGAGTGTGGGCCACCTCTCACTCGGGTGGCCCACAATGATAGAGTCAAGGCACATCCCGCAATAAGCGCTGCCCGATGGTTTGCCATGAAGCACTCTCCCGTATTGCCGTGCCTTCCTACCCTCGCACGCCATCCCCATCGCCCCCGCCGGCGTTGACGTCAGCGTGTTCGCGAATCATCAGGGGCGGCAGGCCCATCGGGCCATTCTGCGATCGCTCGATACCGAACACAGCGGCACGCTCTCGGCGAAGGAAAAACGCAACCCCCGCATCATCCTGTGTGGGCAGAGCCCTGTATGGGCATAGCCGGGGCGCCGCTGCGCACCCGCATCCTGGGGAATTTCCAGTCCGATTACCGAACGAACCCAATTAATTGCGACGGGATCCCTGCGCGGGCGGCTCGTAGCCTTCCTGATACACCTCGACGCCCTGCTGGGGCGCGGCGATCTTCACAATCCTGCCCTCGCCCGGAAGCGTCCAAACCTCGGCAGTGACCGGCTGGCCGTGCGGCGACGTCACCGTGGCGGTGAAGTGATCGAGCTCCCGGCCGCGGTCGGCGAAGGCCACATTCTCTTTGCCCTTGTAAGCTACGCTGAGCGGCGCTTCTCCCTGCCCCAGGATGTACGCCGTAAACGCCTGCGGATCGCGCGTGGACGTGTTGACGCGCCTCGCCAGCAACGCGAACGGGAACACCGGCAGGTTCGGCGAGATCACCACGTCGCCGGCGCCCGCCGGATCGTCCTTCTTCCGCGGACCATCGCCGTTGTCGACCTCGTTGTGGGCCACGCCGCCCGAAAACAACGTCTTTACGGACGTGGTCACCGACGCCATCCTCGTCTTCATGCCGGCCTCGATGGGCTGATACGCATCGTTGGTGACCACGCGGAACTGCTCGACGTCGATCCTCATTTTGCCGATCTGCGCCCAGCCGGAGCCGGAGAGGTCGTAACGTCCATCGTCGTGCCGGAGCGAGAACGCTTCACTGGCAATCTTGTCTCCGCCCATGTAGATGGTAAACTTCCCGCCCTCTGGTGCGGGCGCCGCGGTCTTCTGCTTCTTCAGCAGCGCCCGGATCTCCGCCGGAGGATCGAAGGTGGCGTCGGGCAGATCGACATTGAACTTCATCTCGGCCAGTTGCACCTCCACCACCTGCCCGGCCGCTTTCTCGGTGGTCTTAAAGGGCTCCGAAACACCGTCCACGCCGCGGTAATCGGAGAAAGTGGTCTCGTAGGGGATGTCGCCCATGGCCGTGGCGCGCGTGCCGGTCTGCTTCACCAGCAGGCCCGACTTCTGACTGAAGTACGCGGTTTCGGGATGGCCGCCATCGTTCGGAGTCATCTCCACCTTGACGCAGTCGTCGTCGCCGACACGCTCCAGCGCGATGGTTTCCACCTTCGAATACTGCTCGCGCCAGTGGATGGGAGCATTGAAGCGCGCCTCCCGCAGGGCGTCGGCCCGCTCGCCACCCTCCACGATGCGCGGCCCCTGAAGTGGGGAGAGTTCCCAGGCGACTTCGCCACTGACGCCGTCCTGCATAGTGCCAATGGCGCCGATCTCCACGCGCGTGAGCATCTTCGAAGGCTCGGCCGCCTTCAAGGTCATGTCGCCGGTGATGCCCTGCGCGGGCAACGAGAACGTGCCCTTGGCGACCTGGCTGTGGTGCTTCTCATAGGCCGCTCGGCCACCGGTCGCGTCGATGTAGCGATCCAGCACGGTGGCGGCCGGCGGAAGAGCCGGCTGACCCGCCAGAACGGCGCAGCCGGCAAAAACAAGGAGCGCGAGTTTGTTCATTATTTTCCCTGCTGTCCAATCCACTCTATCGCAGCGTCCAGAGCCGTATCCTCGTGCCGCAGCAGCGCCTCGCGCGTGGGCTCGGCGACGGTATCGGGAATCACGCCGCGGCCTTCCAAAACCTTGCCGCCCTCGGAAACATAGTTGGCCACCGGATACTGAAAGCCATCGCCGTTGGGCAGCATCTCAATCACCGACGGCAGCGCGGCGCCGGCGGTCCGCGATCCGAAAACACGCGCCCGGCCCAGATCCTGCAGGCCGCCCGCCAGAATCTCCGAAGTGGAGGCAGAGGCGCCATCCACCAGAACCGCCAGCGGCCCATTAAACGTCTCGGCGCGTGGATAGATCACGAAGTTGAGCGTGCTGTCGCGCAGGTAGAGCGTGCCCAGCCGCTCGCCCGCCTTGTTCACGAACCAGCCGGCCAGGCCCATGGCCATCGCTCCAATGCCCCCCGGGTTGCCGCGCACGTCCAGGATGAACCCGTGGCAGTCGGCGCAGGACTCCACGGCTTTGCCGAACGCGTCCATCACCTTCGCGGGATCCAGAAACACGTTCAGGGAGAAGTAGCCGATGTCCGGGCGCACGCGCCTTGACTCCATGGCCACGTACATGGGCGGGAGAAAGCCGAACTGCGTGATGGTGCCGGGCGGTTGCGCGAAGGTCATCTTTCGCTCCACGTTGCGGCCCGCGCCATCCAGGAAGCCGACCGTTGCGCTCTGCCCGATGCCACCGTGCAGGCGCTGGTCCACGGCACGCGAAAGCATGAGCTGGCGCAAGGTGGAAGTGGAATACGTTTTGTCCAGGGTGGCGATCACCGGGGCAATGGCGGCAGACCCGACACGCGTCACCTCCCAGCCCGTTTCGATGCGCGCCCGCGCCGCCGGAGAATCCCGTTCCACGGAGGTGACCAGCGCACGGTCGCCGATGATGCGAACGTCAACACCCAGCGTGCCCGGCCCGCCCTCACCGCTGACGCTCAGAGCCGCCTCGGTGGGAAGGACGGCGCAATGGCTCACCTTCAGCAGGCCGAGCATGCGATCGAGCACGGCGCGAGCTTCCTCCGGCGTGCGGGCTTTTTCCATCTCCGGCCGCAGTTGGTCGCGAACCCCCGCCCAGTCGAGCCCGCCGAGTTTCGGGTCCCAGAACTTGTCGCGAATGGTCTTCCAGACGTAATCGAAGCTCTCCAGATTGACCCGGCGCAGGTCTTCGCTTTGCGCGTATGCGGTCGCTGCCAGCGCGGCAACCAGTAGGAGCTTCGACGGCCACCTCATCGTTCCGCCGCCAGCAGGCGCTCGAATTGCGCCTGGTTTTCGTCAATGAACTGCCGGTAGCCCGTGGGATCGATGAAGGGGTTCTCCGCTGCCCCCGCTTTCATCCGCGCCAGCTTGTCCGCCATCCCGTAATAGCTGCCGTGCGAGCCGAGAAACACATCGCAGGAAAGGGCGCGCAGCGTGCGGAACGTCCGCGCGTAATCGTCGGCGATGCCCGGATAGCGCGGGTTGTGCACCAGCTTCACGCCGGGGTTCACGCTGACGCCGCCGACAATAACCACGTTCAGCGGCCGGCCTTTCTCCATCACCGTGGCGGTCCACGTGGTGCAACCTTTCGTGTGGCCGGGAGTGAGGTGCGCCACCAGCGTGGTGCCGCCCAGCGACACCGTCTCGCCGTCGTGCAGTACGCGATCCACGGGGCAGGCGCGCCAACCGATTTCGCCGTCGAAGCGGAAATCGCCCCGGCCGCCGTGCTCGACGATGTCGTCGTCGCCCTGCATCACCAGCACCTTTGCCCCGCTGGCCTCGCGCGCCGCCGCAAACCCGGCCACATGATCGTCGTGCGCCTGGCCGGTGAGCAGATAGCGGATGTCCTCGAACCTGAACCCGAGCCTCTTCACGCTGGCGCGCAACTGCGGAGCCATTCTCTCGTATCCGGTGTTGATCAGAATGTGCCCCTCGGAAGTGGTAATGAGAAAGCACGCGATTTCGTTCGAGCCCACATAGTAGATGTTGCCGGCAATGCGGTAAGGCTCCTCCGGCTGCGCCCATTTCGCGGTGAAGGACTCGCCGCGCGCGGCGAGCGCGAAGGCCAGCAGGAGCACGCCGCGCCGCATCAATCCTTCTCGAGAACCTTGGCGCAAAGAGCTCCGCCCAACATAGGCAACAGGGTATAAAGCACGAAGAGAATCAGCAGCACGAAAAGAAGCATGCCCACCATGGCCCCACGGTCGTCCATCATGCGGATCACCTGATCGACGTTGGGGTCCTTGCCGGTGAGTTCCTGGCGGAACGTGGAGAGCGAGAGCATGGCCCCCGCCACCAGCACCGTGGCGATCGCAAAAGAGAATATGCCGGTCATCCAACCGAGGCGCGCGCCCGCCCGAACGGTGACCGCTCGGCCAGTGCGCCGCTTGTACACGTACACGGCAAGAAAACCGGCGGCGATGAAGCACACCAGCAGCCGAATCAGGGTGATGACCGGCGGCAGCGGGAACGCCGTGACCAGGAACGTAAGCATCGCGGCAAGGAAGCTCACGCGCACGGCAATGCGGTTGTGGAAGCTGATCTCGGTCTCGTCCGGGAGCTTTCCAATGGCCGCAACCACGGGCTCGAGTTCCGGCTCCGGATCGGGCTGCGGATACTCGAATTGAGGCTTTCCGCACTTGTGGCAGAAGCGCGCGTCCGGCGGAAGCTGCGCCCCGCAAGTGCAATACTCAGGCACGCTTCCCAGTGTAGCTGACGGTCACGCCGGCAGCGGGTCGGCTTGCGCCGCACACTATAATCAATTCCATGCTCCAGGTTGCCCCCTCCGCTCCGGTCTATGACGTGGTGATCGTCGGGTCGGGGGCCGGCGGCGGCACCGTCACCCAGGTTCTCACCGGCATGGGCATCAGCGTGGCGTTGCTCGAAGCCGGTCCCATGCTCAATCCCATTCGCGACTTCAAGGAGCACATGTGGCCGTGGCAGGTGGAGCATCGCGGGCTCGGTCCGGGCTGCCAGTCCTATTTCGGCAAGCCCTATCCGTTCGGCTATTTCTCCGCGCCGGCCGGCGGCTGGGAGTTGGAGAACGAACCCTACACGGTGGCCGAGGGCAGCCGCTTCCAATGGTTCCGCTCGCGCATCCTCGGCGGCCGAACCAACCACTACGGCCGATTCTCCTTCCGCTTCGCCGACTACGATTTCAAGCCGCACAGCCGCGACGGGCTGGGCGCCGACTGGCCCATCGGCTACGACGACCTCGCGCCCTGGTACGGCAAAGCCGAGGCGTTCATCGGCGTCACCGGCACCGAGGAACATATGCGCGGCATTCCCGACGGCGTGTTTCTGCCCCCGCCGCCAGCGCGCGTGCATGAAGCCTTGGTGCAGCGCGCCTGCCGGAAACTGGGCATTCCGTGCATCCCCAACCGCATGGCCGTGCTGACGAAGCCGCTCAATGGACGTCCGGCCTGCCACTACTGCGGGCAGTGCGGGCGCGGCTGCATCGGCGCTTCCAACTACTCGTCCAGCCAGGTGCAGATCATTCCCGCGCTGAAAACCGGCCGGCTGAAACTGTTCACCGGGGCCATGGCCCGCGAGCTGATCGCCGACGACTCAGGCCGCGTCACCGCCGTTTCGTATGTGGACAAGGCCACGCGCGAGGAACGCCAGATCCGCTGCCGCACCGTGGTGCTGGCCGCCAGCGCCTGCGAATCCGCGCGCCTGCTGCTCAATTCCCGGTCTTCGCGCTGGCCGGACGGGCTGGCCAACGGCTCGGGCATGGTGGGGCGCAACCTGATGGACAGCGTGGGCTACGGCATGGAGGCGCAGGTTCCCGCGCTGGCGGGAATGCCCAGGTACGACTCCGACGGCATGGGCGGCATGCACGTGTTCGTGCCGTGGTGGCTGGCCGAGCGCAAGGACCTCGGCTTCCCGCGCGGCTATCACATCGAGATCGGCGGCGGCTTCGGCATGCCCATGGCCGGCCAGTTCCGCGGCGTCTGCGAAACGCACGAAGGCTACGGCCTGCCGCTCAAGAGCGCCATTCGCGAGGACTATGGCACGCACGTGCACTTCGCGGGACGCGGCGAAATGATCCCCAACCCCGACAGCTTCTGCGACATCGATCCCAAAGTGGTGGACGCCTGGGGCATTCCCGTGCTCCGCTTCCATTTCCGCTGGTCGGACGGCGAGCTGAACCAGGCCCTCCATATGCAGGAAACCTTCCGCGCCATTTTCGAGGCCATGGGCGCCCGAAGCCCGCGGCCGGGCAAAGAAGGCGTGGGCATTTCCGTGGGCGGCGAAATCATTCACGAAGTCGGCACCGTGCGCATGGGCGACGATCCGAAGACCTCCGTGCTCAACAGCTATTGCCAGGCGCACGAGGTGAAGAACCTGTTCGTCGCCGATGGCGCCCCCTTCGTGAGCAACCCCGACAAGAACCCCACGCTCACCATCTGCGCGCTGGCCTGGCGCACCGCCGAATATCTGGCCGAGGAAATGAGGAAAGGCAATGTCTGAGGTTTCACGGCGCGACCTTTTGCGCAACGCGGCGATGGCCGTCACCGCCGGCACGCTCACGCCCCTGATGGGGCAACAGGTTCATCAGATCGCCGCAGCCGCGCCGGCGGCTCCCAGGGCGCTCACCGAGCACGAATTCCAGACGCTCCACCGTTTATCCGGCCTGATCCTGCCCGCCGAGAAGGACTCGCCCGGCGCGATGGAAGTGGGCGCGGCCGCGTGGATCGATCTCATGGCCAGCCAGAACCCGCAACTGGCGGACATCTTCACCGGAGGCCTCGGCTGGCTGGACGAACAGATGCGCCATAGCGGCCACGCCGATTTCCTCAGCGCGCCGGACACCGAACAAACCGCGCTGCTGGATCTCATCGCCTGGCGCCGGAACGACAGCCCGGATCTGGGACCCGGCATCCGCTTCTTCGACTGGGCCCGCAGGCTGGTGGTGGATGCGTGGTGCACGAGCCCCGCGGGCACCAAATCCCTGGGCTATCTGGGTAACACGGGCGAGGCCGAGTTCGTGGTCCCCGCGGCGGCGCTCGACTGGGCCATCCGCCACAGCCCCGCCTGACCCGGCAATATCCGCCCCCCTGATTCGTCTACAACCCTAGGTGAGCGATACGGCGAGTCTGGCACAGATGGCCTCCGAACAGGACCAGCGGATCCGGGAAGCGGTGGAGCGGGAGCAGTCCCGGCTGCGCAGCTTCATTCGCCGGCGCGTGCCCGACCCGCGCGATGCTGAGGACATTCTGCAGGAC
>CAYVPZ010000227.1:0-7388 GCA_964453955.1 uncultured Solibacteraceae bacterium
GCTCGGGGATGCCGTCGCGCACGCGGCTCTTGTGCGTCAGGGCGCGGGACAGCAACTCGCGGTTCGCGAACTCGTGACCGAGGATTTGCTCCAGCGTTGCCAGGTCGCCGCTCACTCCATCGAGCCTCCGCGCCCTATTTATTCGCTGGGGTCGGAGGCGTGTCCGCCGGCGCTGGCGCGGCGGCGGGCGGCGGCGCGGGCTGTGCGGCCGCCGGGGCGGAGATACTCTTCCGTTTCACCGCGTTCGCCTTCTCCCTTTCGGTCACCTGCTTGACCACCGCATTCAGGTCCGGCATGGCCAGCACTTTATCGAATGCCGCGATCGCCTCGTCCAGCTTGCCGGCCTTGACGTCGGATTCTCCAACGCGAACCATATAGGCCGGTTCCGGCAGAATGTCGAAGGCCTTCTGGAACTCCGCGGCGGCCACATCGAACTTCTTCCGGGCCAGCGCAATCAGGCCCAGCGTCTGGTGGCAGGACGCCTCGTAGCCTTTCTTGGCATCGGGCCACTTCTCGTCCTGAATATAGAATGGCTTCGACGCCGTCTTGAGGGCCTCCAGTGCGCCGTTGGCCCACTTTTCCGCCTGGTTGAGCTTCTGGTCCTTGTCCAGATCGAACTCTTTCGTGTTGGATACAGTCACCGTGGCCAGCGACAGCAGGGCGATGTAGCTGTTGGGATTGGCGTCCAGATCGCGCTGGCCCCACGCCATGGTCAGCGGGTAGTCGTTCTTGTTCGCCGCCAGACCCACTGCATTGTCGAGCAGGATCGGCTTGTAGTCGCTGTCCGCGAACGCAGCCAGAAAATCGTCGATCTTCTGCAGTTTCAAGTCGACGCTCGGGGCCGCGTCAATGGTCTTCAGCCCGTCGAGCTCCTTTTGCGATTTTGGCCGGGGCGTATTCTGCCCCCATGCCGCTCCGGCCACCAGAACGGCTGCAGTCAGTGCCGCCAGGATTGCTGTCGTTTTCCTCATGTATGTATTCACCTGCTCCCGTTGTTCGGGGTCGATTTGCCGTCCATTGCCTTCTGCGCTTCGTCCTTCGCCTTGCGCGAACCGTCCGGCGTATCCACCGCGAGCCGGAAATACTTCAGCGCCTCCTCGCGCTGGTCCGCCGCGTCCTCCAGACGCCCCAAATAGTAATATGCCCACGAGCGCGTTTCCCCATCGGGCCCGGCATCGATGGCTTTCAGGAACGTTTTCTCGGCCATTTCGGGGTCCTTCTGGAGTACGGCGATGCGGGCCAGCCCGTAATACGCCCGGGCGCGTACGTTGGGCTCGGGCGGCTCCTCCAGAACCTTTTGAAACGCCGTGCGGGCCAGATCGAACTGCCGCAGATCGGAGAGCTCTTCGCCTTCCCCCAGCAGTTTCTGGGCGTTGGTGAGAAGCCGCCGGCCGGCCTGCGCCGTGTCCGGCCCCCGCCGGGCCCTCGCCGCGGCGAACTGGATTCCCGCCAGCCGTTGCCGTTCGGCTTTCATGCTGATCGACCGAATAAGATCCGGGTAATATAGCTGCATCGCTCGGTCCTGCTTCTCGTAGTAGGCCAGACCGTCGTAAAAGGCCGGTGTGAGGATAAAACCCTCGTGCAGCGCGTCGTTGACCATGGCCTCGCGTTTGGCCACGGGGTCCGGACTGAGCCGCGCTTCAATGGCCTTGATCAGCGATTCGGTGACCAGCATCATGAAGTCGTCCTTGTACATCGGCTCCAAGGCAGGCGCCGGTTTGGCCAGCTCCTGCAGGTCCTGCTTTTCATCGATCTGCTGGTAGTAGCGCACCGCCAGAGGATCAAGCAGCGAGTGCAGATAGGCATGGCGGACATCCGCCACCTGCTCGGCGGCCAGCTCCTCGGTGCGCTCGCGCGTCGCCGCGATGGCCGGCGTCATCACCACGAAGGTGTCGGTGCGGTAGTTGCGCGACTGGATCTGGCCGGGCGGCCCCAGCAGATCGACGTACACCTGAAAGCGATGCCCCAGCACGCCGCTGGTTTCGCTGCGCAGGTACGCATTGGCCCCCAGAATCGACCGCGACAGCGGCGTATGGTAAAACGCGATGACCTGCTCGAGGGCTGGCTGCGCCTGCCGCCACAGGTCCTCGATGCCGGCCTCCTCGTAGAACAGCGAAAGAACGGGCGGGAGATCGGAGAGGCGCAGCGCGTCGGGAGCGGTCTGGCTGGCTTTGTTCAGGAACTGAAACTCCGGCGGACCGGCGATCGACAGGGCGAAGGAGACGTACTGCGCCAGGTTCTCGGCCGGGTCGCCGTGCTGGTTGTTGTAGTAAAACTCTTTCAGAGCGCGTACGGAGGCCAGGTTTTTTGCGGCAAGCTGCTGGCGAATGTAGGCGCGCAACGGATGGGCCAGCGTCGAATTTGCGCCGACATCGTATCCGGAGGCGTTGATTGCCGCCATCACCGTGAACAGCGTCTGATCCCCATCGAGCTGGGTTTCGGTTTGCGGCTTCTGAGCGTGCACGCCCGACGCGGCCGCGCCGGCGCTGGCCTTATCGGGCGCCTGAGCGGAAGCAAGGATGGTGGCGGTGAGGATGCCAACAGTGACAGTTCGAAGACGGTTCAAACCGGCCTTCCTGATTCTGCGGAGGTTATCATCAGTGTATCAGTTCGACGTCTTCAGCACCGTGGACCCTGGCGCCGCCGTCCCGCTGCCGCCCACCACGAAATCCACCAGCCGGGTCACCGCTTTTTTCCCCTGGCGAACCGTGAGCCGCGCCTGGCAGGAACTGGCGCTCATCTTGTCCACGTTAAGCGACACGATGTAATCGAAGCCATGGTCCGCTTTTGCCGGAGAATTGCTTATCTCCTGACCGTTGTTCCGCAACGGCGTCTGGAAGGTCATGGTGGTCTGGCTCACCACCCTCCCCTCCTGCAGAACATCGAGGCTGATCTCAGGCTGGGTTCCAAACAAGTCGGGATAGAGGATAAAGTACAGCTCCACCTTGAATGGCGTGTTCGCCGGGAAAACCGGATCGAGAATCGGTGCGAAGGCATTGCCCTGGTAGTTGAGCACGGTGTCGGAGTCGAACTTATCGGCATTTCCGCGCAGAGACCGGACGAACATCGCGCCGCTGACCATGAGACCGGGCACGCCGGAGTTCGTTGTCAAGGGCGCACTCACGTTCGTGGTTTTCGTGGCAAGCACGTCCTGCACGGATGCCTCCAGCGCGGAGCTGCCGCCAGGCAGCATAACCTCGCGCACAAGGTAAAGACTGCCCTGGTCCCGTTCGTGGAACTTCGCCAAAGCGCCCGTGATCTTCATGTCCTTTGTCGCGTGCCAGACGACCTTACCGGAGGGGCCGTGGACGTTTGCAGTCACCACCGCGTGAGCGGAGTAGGAGCCCCCCTGTTCATCCTTGTCGAAATGCAAAGCGCTGAGCGGCTCCTGGACGATCACATAGCCATGCAACGGGCTGCCGGCGTCGGCGCCAGGCGCGTTGCCGTCCTGAGTGGTGATGGCGCGACTCGAGATCTGAAAAAAGGAAACGTGAACGGGCACGTCCGCCGCAAGAGCGGACGGGCCTCCCGACAACAGGGACCGCGTCGCCACCAGAGTGGCGGGCCGGTTCGTCAGCAGTTTGGCCGGCCCTTTCGCGGCGACAGTTTTCGAAGCGGGTTCGGCGTCCGCGGCGGTCGGCTGCACGCCCGAGACCGTGAGCAGGGTGCTCGCCAGGGTTGTCGACTCCTGAATGAATGCGCCGCTGGTGGTGGAACCAGCCAGCCTCCAGATTTCACCGGACGTCTCCGGCGATGACTTCGACGGGTCCAGCAGGACCAGATGAACCGAGTTGTCGGCGGAATACTGGATGATCTGCCGCAGCGACTCCTCTGCGTCGCTCGACAGGAGGACTGCGTCGAGGACGGCCACGGCAACCCGCGTGCCAGGACGATCCGCCAGCGCATGTACTGCGTCGTCGAGGGTGGAGATGAGATCGGCCGGCTCGCGGTCGCCGGCATCCCTCGCCGCTTTCAGAAACACGGTGATGGGAGCCTTCGCGGTCAAAGCAACGTGTTCGGAACTTCCGGCGCGGCGAAGTTCCGCGTTTGTGCCCGGCTGCTTGAGCCAGCGCTGGCAGGCGAAATTAACCGATCGGGCGGCCTGGAGTCCACGATCCCCGGCAGACGGCCCCAATACAAAAATGACGGAACTGGACGCTTCCGGCGGCGCGGCTGCCCCGCCGGGAAAGACGAACGGAGACGCCGCGATCGCCAACAGGATGCGTGGAATATAGCGGAGCGCCATGCTCGACATAGGCATTGGGGTCCCCAGATCGCGTCCGGATTGTTGGAGGGCAGGGTCCCCGCCTGCCCCGCCAGCTACTTGCTCTTCTTCTTCGCGTTCGGATTCTGATACGTGGTTTGCACGTTGGTCGACAGGATGGCCAGCAAACCTTTGGCCGATTCCGCGTTGGGACCGTTGGGCGTCAGCTGGAGGTACTTTTCCAGCGCTTCCTGCATGCCCGGAGGAGCAATCACCTTTCCGTCCTTATCCGGCGGTTGCATTTTCGCGCTCAGGTAGATCGCGTACTGATACTGCGCTTCGGCGTAAGTCGGATCGGTATCGATGGCTTTCTTGAACGCCGCGCCGGCGGCCTCCGACTGGTAGATGTTGGTGAGAATCGCGCCCATGTTGTAGAAGTATTTCGCGGCCGAAGAAGGATCCAGCGTGGCTGCCGTCTGCAACTCCTTCTGCGCGTCGTCGATCTTCTTCACCTTCACCAGCGCGAGGGCGTAGTTGTTGTGCAGGGCGGCATCGTCCGGGTTGATCGCGATGGACTTCTGGTACGCATCGAACGCCTTGTCGTAAGCGGCCTGTTTTTCCGTGGCGTCGGTTTTGGAGTCTGCCAGGCCGACATAGGCTTCCGCAAGGTTGCTCCAGACAGCCCCCTGGCTCGAATCCATCTCGGCGGCCTTGGCGAATTGCGTCACCGCGTCGTCGAACTGTTTCGCGGCCAGCGCGGTGCGGCCGGCATTGAAGGCATCGTTGAGGGCCTTATTCTTCGAAGCCGTCTTTTGGCGCTCCTTCATCTGCGCTTCGATGGCGGCCTTCTGCTCGTCGGTGAGCCCGCGCGTCTCATCCCTGGTGAGCTTGCCGGTTTCGGCGGCCTTCGTGAGCGCGGCACTCTGCTGCGCCTTGGCGTGCAAATCGAAATCGACCACTATGGGATCGCTGGAGAAATGGTTGCGGACTTTGTCCGTATAGTCGCGCTCCTTGCCGTCGATCTCCACCGAGACGCGATACATACCGAGCGGCAGGCCGGTGTAGACGTAGTGGCCCTTCTTGTCGGTTGTAACCTTGTAATTCCCCTTGATGTCTTCGCGCGAGAACTTTACCACCGCGCCTTTCAACGGGGAGCCATCGTCGCCGATGACCTTCCCTTCAATTCCGCCGGTCTGGGCCCATGCGGCGCATGCGGCAAAGACGAAACCGGCTATAAACAGGCTCTGTAGACGCAACCTGGCGAACATAATCTCAGCCTCCATAAAACTACATGATGACGTGTACCTTCAGCATATCCTGTTTCGAGGCGGCGGGGGTACGGCGAGTGCGTGACAGCAAGGCGACGGAGCCGGCGCCAGGGCACGAGGCGGCGGCCGCGTTGTGGCAGCCCCGCCCAAGGCACGCGGTGCGCCCCATGTCCCAGGCACGCGGACCAGGTTCACGTCCACGCTATTACCACACAGCGACGCTGCCGAACAACGGCATGGTGCCGATTGCGGGCGGCTGGGACGGGGAAGCCATTCTACTATCCAGTGCGGAGCTGTACAATCCCGCGACCGGGACCTTTACCACCACCGTGAGCCTGAACACCGCGCGCTGGGAACACACAGCGACGGTGCTGGATGACGGCACGGTACTGATCGCGGGGGGCCGTGGAGTCAACCAGAACGTCGTGGCCAGCGCGGAGCTGCATTAGCAGGGTACATCGCCATCGCGGGTCTGGGCGCGTCGTGGGTCAGGAACAAGAGTGGTAAGTCTTCCTTCAAAAAACCGGTCGCCGTCCCGATGCCATACGTAGCGGGGCTCACTCAGGAGGTGGTGGCCAATGCCGCCGCGCTAGCGAGCGGTCTGGCCAGCACCGGCCATGCCGTGGTGCACGGAATCCTCTTCGATACCGGAAAGGCCGAGATCAAACCGGCGTCCGCGCCCGCGCTGGAGGAAGTGGCGAAGTTGCTGAAGCAGGACTCGATGCTCAGGCCCTACGTGGTGGGCCACACCGATAATGTTGGCGGTCTGGCCGCGAACGTGGATCTCTCCAGGCGCCGTGCGGCGGCGGTGGTGCAGTTGCTCAGCACGCAGTATGGCGTGACTGCCAACAGGCTCCAGCCTTATGGCGACGGCCCGTACGCGCCGCTCGCGTCGAACGACACCGAGGACGGGCGCGCGGTGAATCGCCGCGTTGAACTTGGTCAAGCAATAAACCGGGGCGCAGAAGAAACGCGCCCCTGCCTCAGGTCATCGTTGCCGTTCGCGCGGCGCGCGAGCTGTGTTCGAAGGAAGTGGGCTGGGCAACCAGCGAAGTACTTTGGCACAAGGGCCGAGTCCATTGTTCAATCAAGAACTCGGCCATTACATGGTCCCATTACCGTAAGTCTTCATGACTATCTGAAACCGGTACTCGGTTCGTTGGAAGTCAGGCACTTTGAGGCGCCCGCCCGGATCGACGCCATCTCGGCGCCATCGCAGACGAGTGCTCCCGTGTTTGGGCTCGGCGCTCACTCTCGCGAGGATCAGAAGAGATTCAGCTTATGTCGCGCCCTGGCGGATCATCTTGTTTCCGGCAAGCCATCGCTCGTGACCCGCAGCACGACGGAACATCAGCAGCGTAACCGCGCTTTTGCCGCCGATTTCTTGCCCCGCGGAAACGATTCGGAAGCCGCTTGGCGGATCTCGAATCGGAGAAGAGGACCTGGAGGAACTCGCGCGAGGATTTCAAGTCTCAAGTTTTGTGATCCGCCACCAGATCCAGAACCACCACCTGGCATCGTTGAGCGCGTAACACCCAGGAGTCGATCAAGCCCCCAACACCGCCGCCGTCGATTCCCGCACCACCAGCTCCGGATTCACCTTGTGATGCACCGGCCTCGGGCTGGCGCCCTTCTGCGCCGCCAGCACCTCTTCGATCACCCGGCCGGCCGCCAGCGCGCCCATCAGCTCGGTGGGCTGGCGGATGGTGGTTAGCGCCGGCGTGGCCAGCGACGCCGGCCCAATGTCGTCGAAGCCGATCACCGAACACTGCCCGGGCACCGCAATCCCCGCATGGGCCAGCGCGCGCATCGCTCCCAGCGCGGTCATGTCGTCGAAGGCCATCAGCGCCGTGAACCGCCGCCCGCGCCGCAGCAGCTCTTCCACCAGCGTCAGCCCGCCCGCGAAGCTGGACATC
>CAYVPZ010000228.1:0-7377 GCA_964453955.1 uncultured Solibacteraceae bacterium
AGGGCCCCGCTCTGGCTGAGGAAGGCGACGTTGCCGGGGCTGGCCATGGCCGGCGCGAAGGTGGCGTTGAAGCCGGTCACCGGGCGCATGACTCCCAGGCAATTGGGCCCAATCAGGCGCATTCCGGCGGCTCGCGCCTCGGCCAGGACCTCTTCTTCCAGCCGCGCGCCCGCCGGGCCGGCCTCGCGGAAGCCCGCCGAAATGATGATGGCGCCCTTCGCTCCCACTTCCCCGCACTCGCGGACGATGCCCGGCACGGTGGCGGCGGGCGTGGCGATGACGGCCAGCTCAATTGGCTCGGGGATTTCCGAGACACTGGGATAGGCTTTGATCCCCAGCACGCTGTGACGCTTTGGGTTTACCGGGTAGACCGTGCCGCCGAAAGGACTACCGATCAGATTCCAGAGAATGGTGCGGCCCACGCTGTCGGGCTTTTCCGAGGCTCCGATGACGGCGACGGTCTTTGGGGAAAAGAAGAACTCGAGGATGCGGCGTTCCGCGGTGGGCCGCCGGGTAATAAGATCGGTCTCGGTTTTGGTCAGCATCGGCGGGCTTCGCGGTGTTGAAGACGCTCCGACGCCCTCGGCGGCCTTTTCGACAGGAGGCCAGCCGGGGCGCCGGCCGGCCCCACGGAAAGGCTCCTACTGGATAGTCTGACTAAGCTTCCAGCCGTTGTAAAGGTAAACCGCGCACAGGCAGAGCCCGAACACGACGCAAACCGCCGTGACAATCTTGCCCCAGTGGTCGATCTTCTCGAGGCGCGCCGCAATGGCCGCCTGCTTGTTCGCGAAGGCCACGTCGTCGACGTGGATCACTTCGTTCTCGTCTTTCGCCGCCATTTTACGCATCACGGCCAGGACCAGCACCGCGACCGCCATCAAACACCACAAAGCAATCAGTGGAATCATCATGTGACCTCCTAGAACTCGTCCGGACTCGCGGCCGGAAAACGGTGATGACACGCCCGGCACCGGTCCGTCCCGCTTCCACCCAGGATGGGGAGGTCGGAGCCTCGGCGAACTTGCGAATGTCTGCGCGACTGGGCGCCCACCGCGCCCTTCGGATCGGGGGTTTCCTTGCCCGGAGCGGGCCGCGACTGGCGCAGTTCCGCGGCGCTCACGGCCAGTTGCACGGTGTTGGGCGAATCGTCCTCGAAAACCACGTGGCGAACACCCGCATTCCAGATGCGGGCCAGCCGGTCCGGATCCTTGCGCGTGACCAGGACAAAACGGTCCGACTGCTCGGCTGCGACTCCCACCCGCTCCAGATGTTCGCTATCGAGAATGATCACGCCTTCGAGGGAGAAGTCCGGTTGGTCCACCACCACAACGGTGTGCCTGCCCTCGCGCCGGAGGACGTTGCAGATGCTTTGCGAGCATGCTGCATCGCGAATCGCCACTTGCACGGTTTTCATGTTCTTCTTTCCTGTTCCTGAGAAACCACGCGCCTGGTCCGGGCGTACCTTTCGCGGAGAAGTGTGCAATCCGGCAGCCAGACGGTCGCGCGCCGCGCAAAGTCACAGATCCGCAGCCACTTACGCCTGCGCCATCAGTTTGGCCAGGGGGCAACTCACACAAGAAGGCAGCCGTTTGGGGCAAATCACCCATTTCACGGACCTGCGCGCGTATAATGTAGGTTAAAGGCTATCGCGGAGTACTTAGTGGCCAATTTGGACCCTCGCTGGCATCGCGCCGACGTTCTTGAAGCGGTTTTCGACCAGATCTCGGACGCGTTGTTCCTGTACGACAAGGACTCGCGCATCACCGGCGTGAATCAGGCTGCCCAACGGCTGTTCGGGCTGAGCGCCGAGGAATTAGTCGGAAAGCATTGCCGCGATGTGTTCAAGTGCGGTCAGTGTGAAGAGGAGTGCGCGATCGGCCAGGGGTTGGGATCGGCCTCCTGCATGCCCAACGGCACCGTGCGGCTGCATACCGACAATGGGCGCGAGCGTCTGGTGGTGGTGCGCACCGTCCAGCTCACCAACGGCAACGGCGAACTGGAAGGCGTGGCCGCCACCGTCAAGGACATCACCGAGGAAGCCGAGCCCTCCCGGCGCCAGGTGATTGCCGAGTCGCAGGCCATGCGCGAGATGCTGGTGTTCGTGCGGCGGGTGGCCATCAGCGAGGCTACGTCCATCCTGATCGAGGGCGAGAACGGCACCGGCAAGGACCTGATTGCCGCCACCATTCACTACCAGAGCCTGCGCCAGTCCGAGCCGTTCCTGGCCATCAACTGCGCGGCGATTCCGGAGACCCTGCTGGAGAGCGAGCTGTTCGGCTACGAGAAGGGCGCGTTCACCGACGCGCGGGCGCAGAAGCGCGGGCTGTTCGAGCTGGCCGATAAAGGCACTCTGTTTCTGGACGAAATCGGCGAAATCCCGCTGTCGTTGCAGGCCAAGCTGCTGCGCGTGCTGGAGGAGCAGACGTTCCGGCGCCTCGGCGGGCTGAGGGATATCCGCGTGGACCTGCGCATTGTCGCGGCCACCAACAAGAACCTGCGGGAGGCGGTGAAAGAGGGCGCGTTCCGGCAGGATCTGTATTACCGCCTGAACGTGATCCAGCTTCTGGTGCCGTCGCTGCGGGAGCGGCCCGAGGACATTCTGCCGCTGACGCGGTTTTTCGTCGACCACTACAACCGGAAATTCAAGCGGAGCATTGAGGGATTGTCGCAGGAGGCCGAGGATTTGCTGCTGGCGCACGACTGGCCGGGCAACGTGCGCGAGCTGCGCAACGCGGTGGAGCGGGCCATGATTCTGGAGGAATCGAACGTGATAGCCGCAGCCAGCCTGCCCATCGCCGTGCGCAGCTCCAATGCCGCGGCCGCGGTTTCGGCCACCATCGACGGGCCGGTGGAAGCGGTGGACGGGATGTCGCTGGTGGAGCAGGAAAAGCGGCTGCTGATTCACGCGCTGCAGAAAGCGTCGGGGAACCAGACGCAGGCGGCGCGGCTGCTGCGCATTACGCGGGATACGCTGCGTTATAAGATGAAGAAGTTCAATTTGCGGTGAGGGCGCGCTGGGGCGCGCCTGCAGCCCATCACTTCAAGTAGTGTTCCAGGGCCTCGCTGACCACGGCGTTTAGCTTTCTGTTGTGCTCGGCGGCGTAGAGAGCGGCGCGCTTGTGCAGTTCGGCTCCCACGCGCACGTTGAAAGAGCCCTTGAACGGAGTGTCGGGTTTCTTTGACAGGCGCTCGCACGTCGTCAGGTAATCGTCCACCGCTTCGCGGAAGGCTCTTTTCAGGCTGCGTACATCGGTCCCCTCGTAGGTGACCAGGTCCCGCAGCCCCTCGAGCCTTCCGTGGAAGACCTCGTCTTCGTCGCTGTAGCCGACGGAACCGATGTATCCCTTGTACTCCATGGCGCCGTTCATAGGAGGTTCTCCTGCTTGAGATGCATCAGTACTTCCCGCACCTGATAGGACTTCAGGATGCTCCCCGGATGAGGTTCATGCAGGCTGATGGTCACGCCGTTCTCGCGCACGAGCTTCCTGCGAGATCCGGCGCCGCTCATTTCTTTGTAGCCGAACCCGGCAAGCAGACGCTTCAGCTCAACCCACGTGAAATCGGTCGGCCTGCTGCAAAACCGCTGCAGGAGCGTCTCGTGCCAGCTCATCGGTTGCGCAGCCCACTCTAAAGGATAGTTTGCACTTCTTCCGGAAGACTTGCAACTGTTTTCAGTTGCAATTGGAGCCATCAACATTAGCAGTTTGACAAGCGCGCGGGCTGGACCGTACCATGTACGTATCACTGCGAAAGGAGGTGGTCCAGTCGAAAAATGAGTACTGGTAGCGATAGTAGTTTCCAATCCACGCGTGAGGTGGCCGACTGTTGAAGTCGCCGCTCTAAAGCTCAGGGCTCGCCAGTGACGAGTCCGCAGTTCCTGTGGACCGGTCACATCACGCGAGATGTTCATTCGAAGGCCCGGCCTTCGGCTACCCTGGCCCCCGCGGATGCCGTGAGTTGTCCGGCGCCGCGGGGGTTCGCGCTTTTTGGTGTGCTACGATAGTGGTTCAGGACGACATGAAAGCCGGAATTCACCCCGCCTATAACGAGACCAGAGTGACCTGCGCGTGTGGCAGCACTTTCGTCACCCGCTCCACGCACAAGGGCGACATTCGCGTGGAAATCTGCTCGAGTTGCCACCCGTTCTTCACCGGCCGCCAGAAACTGGTGGACACCGAGGGACGCGTGGACCGCTTCCAGAAGCAGGTGGCGAAGTCGAAGATCATTCAGGACAGCCGCAAGAAGACCGCCGCGAAGTAGACGCTCCGGTCAGTGCCCCTGCGCCGCGTGCAGCTTGTCGCGCTCGGCGCGCCATTTGTCGTATTCCGCGCGCTGCCGCTCGTCCAGGATGGCCCGCACTCTATCGTCATGATCGGTGTGCAGCGCGGCGACGTCCGGCTCGATTCTCTTGTGGATTTCGCGGAAGCGAACGCCCGTGGCATCGAAGATTCCCTTCAATTGCACCACCTGCGCCGGCTGCAGATTGAGCCTCTTCTGCAGCTCCGCGACCAGCTTGTCACGGTATTGTTCCGGGGTCAGGTGGGCGCTCGCGCGGGGGGCCAGGAAGAGATGATCGGCAAACCCACCGACAACCACGCCGGCCAGAAACACCAGCAGCAGATAGCCCAACACCACGAGGTTGGACTTTTTGTTCATTGCGGGTTCGTTTCGCCCGTTTCGGCGTGCATCGATTCCATCATGCTGTCGGTGGCGTGGGCGGAGGCCAGAGAGTCGAGATAGCTTTCATGGGGCTCGGGCGTGGTCCGCTCTCCGGCCAGCACGAAGATGCCGGCCATGAGGGTGAACAGGACCGCGGTGGCTCCGAGGAAAGCGCGCGCCAGATGGGTCACCCGGAAGGCGAGGCTCCGGCGGGCTTCGATTTTCTCCCAGACGCCGGGCATGAATCCGGCGCTGGGGTCCACGTCGGCGAACGACTGCCGATACGCTCGAAACAGCTCGTCCAGTTCAGGTTCCAGATTCTTCATCGCCCACCTCTTCAGCTCAAACCGCGGTTTCCTTTTCCGAGGCGGCGAGCGCTTTGAGCACCCGCTGCCGGGCGCGGAAGAGCCGCACCTTCAGGGCATTCCCGTTCACGTGATACACTTCCTCGAGCTCCTTCAACGACAAGCCTTCCACTTCCTTGAGCAGCAGAAGAATCCGGTCGTCCTCGGAAACTCCGGTCAACAACTGGTCCAGCTTCTCGCGAATCCCGGTGCGCCGCCGATGCTCGACGTCCCGCACCATTCCCGCCACCGCATCCGCCGAGATCATCTGCTGGTCGCTGAGATCCGACATGCGCCGCTCCGCGCGGCGGCGCCGCTTGCGCAGGTAATCGTAAGCGGCGTTCACGGTCATCCGGTACAGCCACGGCTCAAAAACCTCCGGCGTCCGCAGCCGGCCGAGCGAGAAGTAGACGCGGACAAACACCTCCTGCCCGACGTCCTCGACATCGTCCGGCTGACCGATCAGCCGGGCGATGGTGCCCAGCACGCGCTTGCGATACGCGGCCACCACACGGCTGAACGCGGCGTCGTCGCCCGACCGCGCTCGCTCGATTTCTGCGAAGTCCACCAGCATGCGGTCAGGCCAGCCGGGTGGTGCGCTTCCAATATGAAAGGCGCTTCCCCAAATACTCAGGTTACAAACAGATGGAGGGGGCGTGCTTGGTTTTTCGGGCCGGACACAGGCTAAAGCCTGTGCCACCACTATGCTAGGATAGCTAAGGCCCCCCTTTTCATGGACTTCCTGGCAGGACTCAACCCTCAGCAGCGCTCTGCCGTCACGCATGTCGAAGGCCCCCTGCTCCTTCTGGCCGGGGCGGGGAGCGGCAAAACCCGGGTGATCACCCATCGCATCGCCCACCTTGTGGAGGCCCACCGCGTTCCCGGGCCGGCGATTCTGGCGGTCACTTTCACCAACAAGGCCGCCGGCGAGATGCGCGAACGGGTGCTGAAGCTGCTGGGCAACCCGGAGTATCGCTCGGCCCCGCTGGTCTCCACATTTCACTCGTTTGGCGTGCGCATGCTGCGGCGCGACGGCGGACGGCTGGCGGACGTCCGGCCGGGCTTCACGCGCCAGTTCAACATTTACGACGACGACGACCAGGTGGCACTGATCAAGCAGATCTTCCGCAACGTGGGGCTGGATGAGAAGTTCATGCAGTACCGGGCGATGTCGTCGTGGATTTCGCATGCCAAGAGCCGCAGGCAGTCGCCGCAGGAGATGTACGGATCGGCGAAAGACCCTAAGGCGTCGCGGCTGGCCCTGGCGTACGAGCAGTATGAGGGCCGTCTTCGTCAGGCGAACGCCCTGGATTTCGACGATCTGCTGCTGGAGTCGGTGCGGCTGCTGGAACACGATGAGGATCTGCGGCGGCAGTATGGACGCCGCTACGAGTTCCTCATGATCGACGAGTATCAGGACACCAACCGCAGCCAGTACGAGCTGATGCGGCTGCTCTCCCAGGAACACCAGAACGTGTGCGTGGTGGGGGACGAAGACCAGTCGATTTATGGCTGGCGGGGGGCGGATATTCGTAATATCCTCGATTTTGAACGCGATTATCCGAACGCCGCGGTGATTCGGCTGGAGCAGAATTACCGCTCGACGAAGAATATTCTGGAGGCGGCCAGCGCGGTGGTGGCGCACAACACCGAGCGCAAGGGGAAGTGGCTTTGGACCGAGGCGGGCGAGGGCGAAAAGATCGGCCTGTACGAGGCGCTGGACGGCGAGAACGAGGCGCTGTTTATCGCCGACACCATCGAGCGCATCGCCTCGGCGAACCCGGGCGAGCGCATTGCCGTGCTGTACCGCACCAACTTCCAATCGCGGCAGATTGAGGAAGCGCTGCGGCGCTACGGGCGCAAATACCTGGTGGTGGGCGGCTTCAGCTTCTACCAGAGGGCGGAGATCCGGGATCTGCTGGCCTATCTGCGGGTGCTGATGACGCCCCACGATTCCATCGCGCTGCTGCGCATCGTCAACACGCCGGCGCGGGGGATTGGGAAGACCACCATCGAACAGATGGAGCAGTTTGCGCTGGCCAACGAGCTGAGCCTGTGGTCGGCCCTGCGGCGCATGCTGGACGAGCGGGCGTTCTCGGCGCGTGCCGAGGCCGCGCTGCGCGTGTTCGAGCGGACGATCGCCGAACTCACCGATCTGGTAAACCGCGAGCCGCTGGACGAGATCCTGCGCCAGGTGATGGAGCGGACCGGGTACGGGCGCATGCTGGAGTCGGACAACGATCCGGAAGCGGAATCGCGCCTGGCCAATTTGAACGAGCTGGTGAACGCCGCGGCGGAAGCCGCCGAACGCGGCGAAACGCTGACCGATTTTCTGGACCACGCCGCGCTGGTGGCCGACAGCGACGGGCTGGAC
>CAYVPZ010000229.1:0-7364 GCA_964453955.1 uncultured Solibacteraceae bacterium
TGCCGTAACCGGGCAGGTTGGTGAACGAATTGACCGGATCGAAGGGGTTGAAACGGTTCTCGCCGAAGACGGTATAGTGGGCCGACACGGTGTTGGCGGAGCCGAAGTACTGATCCACCTTCACCGTGCCCAGGTTCTCCGAGTTCCGAATCACCGGGGCGGAGACGAAGGTGTTGGAATTGGCCAGGTCCGATCCGACATTGGCCGCCGGCAGCAGATTCAATATGGCCAGACCGGCCGGGTTCGTGGGGGCCCCTTCCGCCTGGAGCGCCCCCATTGCTTCCTGTATCTGCGTCTCGGAGGGCACGGTGGCCTCGCGGGTGCTGGCCTGGCGCAGACGTAATCCTTCGTACGCGCCGAAGAAGAAGGTCTTGTCGCGGCGGATGGGCCCTCCGAAGGTCCCCCCGAACTGGTTGCGGTCGAAGCGCGGGATGGCCCCGCAAGCGCCGGGCACGGAGTTGGCCGAGCACGCCGGAAAGTCGAAGAAGTTCCTGGCGTCCATGTTGCGGTTGCGCAGGAACTCGAACAGTCCGCCGTGGAAATGGTTAGTGCCGCTGCGCAGGATCACGTTAATCTGCGCGCCGCCGCTGCGGCCGAACTCGGCCGAGTAGTCGCTCGATTGCACCTTGAACTCCTGAATGGCGTCGATGGAGGGCAGGGCCACGTACTGGTTGATATACGGGTCGTTGTTGTCGACGCCCTCGAGGAGGAAGTTGTTGGACTGCTCGCGGGCGCCGTTGACGCTGAATGCGCCTCCCTGGGTGGAGTTCTGGGAGCCCGCGGCGGGCAACTGGGAGCCGGGGGAGAGCAGCGCGAAGGAGAGGAAGTTACGTTCGTTCAGCGGCAACTCGCGCACCATGCGCCCGTTGATCACCTGGCCCAGCGTGGAGGTGTCGGTCTGGACCAGAGGGGGTGTGTCGGTGACCGTTAATTCCTGATTGATATCGCCCACCTTCAGCGTGAAATCGACGCGCGCGGTCTGGTCCACGTCCAGGATTACGCCGGGCAGGACGCTGCGGCGAAATCCGGCTTTCTCCGCCGATACCCGATAGTGAGCCGGCGGCAGCAGCGCAACGGTGTAATCGCCGTCGTCGTTGGTCTGCGCCTCGCGGGTGGCGTTGGTCCCTTCGTCGCGCACGGTAATCCGCGCCCCGGGCACAACGGCCCCGCTGGGATCGGTGATGGTGCCGGTGATGGCCCCGGTAGGACCGGTGGCGAGGAGTGGAACGGAGAGGAGGCTTGCGGTCAGAAAAGCGAGAAACCATCGACAACCCATATTGTTCTCCCTGGGCGAAACGCTTTCGAACAAGTCCGGCCAATCGGTTGGTCCAGAGGTGCGCGGACCCCTGTTTTGCTGTTCTGAGGATATAGCAGATGCGGGCGCGGGGAAAGGGGCGTCAATCGAGCCAGCGGTGGCAGATGGGCGGGTAGGCGTCGATGCGGCGGTCGCGCAGAAACGGCCAGTTGCGCCGCACTTCGTCCACGCGCGCGGGATCGCACTCGGCCACCAGGATCTCCTCCTTGTCGGTGGACGCCTGGGCGATCACCTCCCCGAACGGGCCGGCAATGAAGGACGAGCCCCAGAACTCGATGCCGGCGTCGGCGGGCCCCTTTTCGAACCCCACGCGGTTCACCGCGGCCACATAGACGCCATTGGCGATCGCGTGGGACCGCTGTATGGTGCGCCAGGCATCGAGCTGCGCGGCGCCGTGCTGCTCCTTCTCGGCCGGGTGCCAGCCGATGGCGGTGGGGTAAAACAGAATACCGGCGCCTTTGAGGGCGGTGATGCGCGCGCCCTCGGGATACCACTGATCCCAGCACACCAGCACCCCGATGGGGCCAAAGGGCGTGTCGAACTTCTGGAAGCCCAGGTCGCCGGGCGTGAAGTAGTATTTTTCGAAGTAGAGCGGGTCGTCGGGGATGTGCATCTTGCGGTAGCGCCCTTCGATCTCGCCGGTGGCGCCGATCACCGCGGCGGTGTTGTGATAGAGGCCCGGCGCGCGCCGCTCGAACAGGGAAGCGATAATCACGATGCGCAGCTCGCGGGCGATGCGGCCGAGGGTTTCGGTGGTGGGTCCGGGGATGGTCTCCGCCAGCGCGAACAGCGCGGCGTTTTCCTCCCGGCAGAAGTACTGCGAGCGGAACAGTTCCTGCAGGCAGACAATCTGGGCGCCCTGCGCCGCGGCCTCGCGAATCCGCCATATGGCTTTTTCGAGGTTCTCGTTCGGATCGAGCGAGCAGGACATCTGGATCACGCCGGCGCGGAAAACTCCCTGGAGGCGCATAGTCTTATTGTCGATCACCGGGGGCACCCAAAGGCGAATTCGCTTGCGCGCGGCGAGTGGTCATGATAGTGTGTCCGATGTGCTCGCCGGGCCGAAGTCGAACCCGTGAGCGTCTCACCCGTTTGAAGATCGCCGGCCGCCGATCATGGGGAACCGATCGGGCGATGGCCGGAGGTCGTCGGACATCAGGAAATTCCGCGAAGGGGGATTGAGTGCTCGTAGACTTTCTGTATTCGCACCCGGTGTGGCTGGTTGGGCTGCTGGTGGTCGGCGTCCTGACCGGCCTGGCGCTGCTCGGGCTGTACATTTTCCACCGCTTCGTGGACGTGAATGTGCGGCGAAAGGACACCGAGACGGTGGGCCTCACCTATGCCATCGTGGCGGTGGTCTACGCGGTGCTCATCGCCTTCATCGTGGTGGATGTGTTTGAGACCTTCGCGCGGGGCGACGAGATCGCCACCGCCGAGGCAAACCAGTTGAGCAACCTGGCGCTCGATTCGGCCGGACTGCCGCCGCAAATGGCCGCGACGGTTCGCGCCGACCTCGACCAGTACATCGACAATGTCGTCAAGACGGAGTGGCCGAGCCAGCAGGCCGGCAAACTCGACGACAAGGTGTTCGAACCGAACTGGACGGTGCTGGCCCATCTGAGTTCGCGGCTTGCCACGTTCGAGCCGGCCACCATGGGGCAGAACGTCAACAAGGGCGAGATGCTGCATGCCATGAACGACCTGATCAAGGCGCGGCGCAGCCGCATCATCGCCGCCGGGGAACATCTGCCGACCGTCGTCTGGCAGATCCTGCTCCTCGCCGGCGCCGTCGCGGTGGGCTACACGTACCTGTTCGGCGCGCACAGTTTTCGCATCCATATGGCTATCACCGGCCTCATCGCGGCCACCATCGCGCTTGTTTTCGTCCTCATCATCGCTCTGGATTACCCGTTCCGCGGCGAGGTCAGCGTTGGCGACGATGCCTTCGTCAGCGTCCGGGCGACGGTGTCCGGTGCGCTCGAGCACGAGGCGGACCGGCCCGGGATGCATGAGTGAAAGGACCTGGTCATGCTGAACGACTGGTTTTACTCTCATTCGACCTGGGAAGTGGCGGGCGCCGTCTGCTCCGTCCTGGTCTTCCTCGCGCTCGCCGGTCTTTTCCTCTTCCATCGTCTGGTGGACTGGAACACGCGCGAGGAAGACACCTCGATGATCGGGCTGAGCTACGCGCTGTGCGGCGGCATCTACGCGGTGGTGCTCGCCTTCGTCGCGGTCGGCGTTTACGAGTCCATGGACAAGAGCACGGCGATCGCCTCCGCGGAAGCCAATTCGCTGGGCGGCCTCGCCTTCGACAGCGCCGGGCTGCCCCCCGAACTCGCCGTCCGCCTGCGGGCCGATATCGACAAGTACATTGACATCGTCACCAAAAAGGAATGGCCGAGCCAGCAGGCCTACCGGATGGAGGAGCGCAACTACGCCGAAGGCTGGGCGCAGGTCCGCCGGATCAGTCTCGATCTGGCCACCTTCGAACCGTCCACCACGGGCCAGGCCACCGTCAAGGCGGAGATGGTGCACGTCGTCAACGAACTGTTCAGCGCGCGCCGCTCCCGGCTGCTGGCGGCCAACGCGCATCTCCCCGACGCAGTCTGGCAGATGCTGGTTTTCGGCCTGCTGCTGGTTACCGTTTACGTCTACCTGTTCGGCCCGCACAGCTTCAAGACCCACCTGGCGGTGACCGGGCTGACGGTGCTCTCGATCGGTCTGGTCTTCACGCTGATCATCGCCCTCGACTACCCGTTCCGCGGGGAGCTCAGCGTGGACGACGACACCTATCTGGGGGTCAGGGAAGTGTCCGACCGCGCCTTCGCGCCCGCCGAGGCGGCGCCGGCCGGCGGCGAACACCCGAGCGCGCACGAGGAGAAAAAGTAACCGGGCCGCCTCCCATCAGAAAATGCATGACGTGACCGCAGAGAATCGGAGACTCCTGCTGAGGCTTCTCCTGGCCCAGCGGCTTGAGATCAACGCCATCGAGAGCGCTTTGTAGAATGCCCGCCTTTTGACGGACGCGCAAATCAAAGCAATTCGCAAACAGGCAGCGGATACGGCCACGGCCTGGAGTTCCCAGGAGAGCGACGATGTCCTGGCGCTCCTCCGGATCCACTCGTCGCCCGATGCCACCATGCTGGTCCCGCCGGCTCGGGAAACGTGAGGCAAAGTTACGGCTCAGTTTGCGGCGCCGGTTTGGCCGCGGACGCGCGCTTCAGGTCCGCCGGCGTGGGCAGAGTGGAAGCATCCCAGCCGCCGCCCAGCGCGCTGACCAGTTGCACCGCCGCCACCATCCGCCGCGCCAGCAACTGGACGGCGGTGCTCTCGTCGCCGAGAGCGATGGTCTGGGTGGTGATGACGTTCAGATACGAATCCGTGCCCCCTTTGTAGCGGGCCAGTTCCAACCGCAACGACTCTTCGGCGGCCTTGACGGCCACATCCTCCTGGGCCGCTTCGTGCGCCAGGATGCGCAGCGCGACCAGGTTGTCCTCCACGGCCTGAAAGGCGGACAAGGTGGTCTGGCGGTAAGCGGCAACGTCGGCGTCATAGGTGGCCTCCATCTGTTGCAGTTGCGCGCGGCGGCGGCCGAAATCGTACAGCGTCTCGGAAAGGCTTGGACCAACCGACCAGAGCCGCGCCGGCCAGGAGAAGAAACTGGCAATGTTGCTGGCCTGGAGACCGGCCGTGGCGCTGAGGGTCAGGGTCGGATAATACGCCGCGCGCGCCAGGCCGATCTCGGCGTTCGCCGCCGCCATCTGCCTCTCCGCGGCGGCGATGTCGGGCCGCCGCTCCAGAAGCTGCGACGGAACGCCGGCCGGAACGGGCGGAGGCGGCCCGGCGATTTTCCCGGGCGGCAGCGTTAGACTGGATGGCGGCTGCCCGGTGAGTACGGCGATGGCGTGTTCGAACTGCGCCCGGTCTACCCCCAGGTCGATCAGTTGGGCGCGCGTAGTCTCCAGTTGCGTTCGCGCCTGCGCGACGTCGGCCTTGGAAGCCACGCCGCCCTGGAAGCGGTTGACGGTGAGCTGCAGCGCCTTATCGTAGGCGGTGACCGTATCGTTAAGCAGATCCGTCTGCATGTCCAACCCGAGCAGGTTGAAGTAGTCGACGGCGAGCGTCGTCTGCATGCTCAGGCGCACGTTTTCCAGATCCGCGGCGCTCGACTGCGCGCTGGCGGTTGCGTTCTCCACCGACAGGCGAACCCGGCCCCACAGGTCAGGCTCCCAGGAGGCGCTGAAGGGCAGGCCGAAGGTGTTCGTTGTGGAACTGAAGCTGGCGGTGGTGGGGCCGGCCTTCTGCTGAATCAACTGATGCGAGTTGGTGATAGCGGGCGACGTGCCGATGGTCGGAAAGTAGCCGGCCCGGTTGAGAGCCACCAGCGCGCGCGCCTCGCGGAACTCCGCTTCGGCCTGTTTCACGTTCTGGTTGGAGACGCTCACCATCTCTTCCATCTTGTTCAGTTGGGGATCCGCGAACAGTTCCCACCATTTGCCCTTGAGCACGCCGTCGCTGGGGCTGGACACCTTCCATTGATCGTTGCCGCCGGCGATTTCCTTGTATCCGGGTGGCGTGGCCACGTCCGGACGGTTATACCGCGGGCCAACGGCGCAGCCGGCCAGCAGCAGAAGGAGGGTAGTAATGAAAGCAACGCCCTTGATCATGTTCAATCCGTCGCTCCGGAGGGCAGAGGCCCCAATGGCCGCGGCGCGCGTCCGCGCGCATGCTCGAACCACAAACGCATCCGATCCATATAAAGGTAGACCACGGGCGTGGTGAACAGCGTCAACGCCTGGCTTACAATCAGCCCGCCCACGATGGCGATGCCCAGCGGCTTCCGCAACTCCCCGCCTGTGCCCATGCCAATGGCCAGCGGCACCGCGCCCAGCAGCGCCGCCATGGTGGTCATGGTGATGGGACGAAAGCGCAGCATGCAGGCTTCGTAGATGGCGTCGCGCGAGGTCTTTCCCTCGACGCGCTCGGCGTTCAGCGCGAAATCGATCATCAGAATGGCATTCTTCTTGACGATGCCAATCAGCAGAATGATGCCGATCAGCGCGATGATGGTCAATTCCATTTTGCACAGCAGCAGGGCCAGCAGCGCGCCCACGCCCGCCGATGGCAGCGTCGACAAAATGGTGATGGGGTGGATGTAGCTTTCGTACAGAATGCCCAGCACGATGTAGACGGCGATCAGCGCCGCGGCGATCAGCACCGGCTCGTTGGCGAGGGAATCCTGGTAGGCCTGCGCGGTGCCGGAGAAGCTGCCCTGCACGGAGGCCGGTAGCCGGATTTCCTCTTCCGCCGCGTTTATGGCATCCACCGCCTGGCCGAGCGACACGCCCACCGGCAGATTGAAGGAAATGGTGACCGACGGGAACTGGCCCTGGTGATTCACCACCAGCGGCGTGTTGGCGGGGCCGAGGTGGATGAAAGCGGAGAGGGGCACGTTCGCTCCTCCGGAAGTCTGTACGAAGAGCTTGTTCAACGTGTCCGGAGACTGCCAGTATTGCGGCGCCACTTCCATCACCACGTGATACTGATTCAACGGCGTATACATGGTGGATACCTGGTCCTGGCCGAAGGCCTGGTACAGAGCGTTGTCGATATTCTGCGCCGACAGGCCCAGGCGCGAGGCCGTGTCGCGGTCGATGGCGACGTTCGCGGCCAGCCCCTTGTTTTGCTGATCGGTGTTGACGTCGGCCAGTTCCTTCACCGTGCGCAGCCTGGCCAATACCCGCGGCGACCACTGCGAGAGCGCCTGCAGATCCTGGCTCTGCAGCGTGAACTGGTACTGGGCGTTGCTCATTCGTCCGCCGACGCGAATGTCCTGCACGCCCTGAGTGAACAGCGTGGCCCCGGGCACGGCCGAGGTCTCCCTGCGGAGGCGGGCGATGACCTCGTCCACGCTGACCTTGCGCTCTTTGATGTCCTTCAGCGTGACGAACATGCGGCCGGTGTTGGTGCCGCCCGATCCGCCGGTGAACGAGACCACGCTGGCCACCGCCGGGTCCTTCATGACGGAAGCCACGAAGCCGCGGACTTT
>CAYVPZ010000230.1:0-7358 GCA_964453955.1 uncultured Solibacteraceae bacterium
CCATGATGATGGCCATGCCGAGAAGATAAGTCACCGCGAAGATCTTCGCGGCTGATCGTTGCGCTTGTTCTATCATCGTTTTCTTTCGTGCCTGGCCAAGGCCAGCGTGAACACCACGGTGATGGTGAAACCGGGAGTCTCGAGCAACTGGCGTAGGGCGAATCGCAGGTCCTGCAGCTGGGTGGTCATGGTCGGGCTCCGGGTTACGATAAGTCGATACGGGAAGAAATGCAATTCAAGAGCCAGGGTGTCTTAAACGCAACTTTATGAGAACAAAGCGGCTTACTGAATCTCGCAGGTGCATGGAAACCGAATTGTGTGTCTGGTTTCGCCGAAGGGTGTCCGTGAATGAACAGGGACGGCGGCGAAGTGTGGGCGTCGATTAATCCCGTGAAACGCCGCTCACGGAAACCACATGAGTGAAGCGTCGCCGTCCCGTGGAAGTGCCTCCCGCCTGCCGACAAACCTGAGACTCCCCCACCCTGCACCGCACTAGGTCCTGTAATGCACTTTACGCTCGCTCTGGGTGTGCTCGCCGGCCTTGGCAACCGGCTGGACACGCTGGTGGGGAGCGGGCTGGTCCCGCTGGCTTTGTTCATTGTTCTGAACGGCCTGGACGACCTGGTGATTGACGCGGCCATCGCCTGGGCGTGGTGGAAACGGCGCGGTGAGCGCAGCCCCGCCGACGCGCCGCCGGCCGCCGTAGCCGAACAGCGCATCGCCATCATGGTTCCGCTGTGGAAGGAGGCGGGCGTGATCGGCGGCATGGTGCGGCACAACCTTGGCGCCATACGCTACAACAACTACGACCTCTTCATTGGCGCCTATCCCAACGACGACCCCACGCTGGAGGCCATCCGCGAGCTGGAAGGGCGGTTTTCCAACGTCCACCTGGCCGTGTGCCCGCACGACGGTCCCACCTCCAAGGCCGACTGCCTGAACTGGATCTTCCAGCGCATGCTGCTGTTTGAGGAGCACCACGGCATCCGCTTCGAAATCGTGATGACGCACGATGCCGAGGACCTGATTCACCCCGACGCGCTGGCCGGCATCAACCGCTACTGCGGTGAATTCGGCATGGTGCAGGTGCCGGTGCTCGGCCTGCCTACGCCGCTGGGCGACATCGTGCACGGAATCTACTGCGACGAATTCGCCGAATACCAGACCAGGGACATCCCCGCGCGCCTGATCCTGGGCAGTTTCCTGCCCTCGAATGGCGTGGGCACGGGCTTCTCGCGCGCGGCTCTGGAGCGCCTGGCCGAGACCAGTGGCAACCGCATCTTCGAGCCGGAGTGCCTCACCGAGGATTACGAGAACGGTCTGCGGGTGCACCGGCTGGGCTTCCCGCAGAAGTTCCTTCCGCTACGCCGGGGGAGCGATCCGGTGGCCACGCGCGAGTACTTTCCGCGGACGCGCCGCGGGGCGGTTCGTCAGCGCACCCGCTGGATCACCGGCATCTGCCTGCAGAGCCAGGAGCGCAACGGCTGGCGGGCCGGGCCGCGCGATTTCTATTGGTTCTGGAGGGACCGCAAGGGACTGCTCACCAACCCGGTGAACATGCTGGCCAACGCGTTCTTCGCCTGGGGCGCGCTGCGCTGGGCGGCGGCGCATCTGACTGGCGCAGTCTGGCAGTTGGGGCGAACCGCTTTCCACCCCGCGCTGCTGGCCGCCATGCTGCTGCTGCCGTTGTTCCGCATGAGCGTGCGCATGTACTGCGTTTCGCGCTACTACGGCTGGCGGTTTGCCTCGCTGGCGCCGGTGCGCACGGTGTGCGCGAACTACATCAACGCCGCGGCCACCTTCTCGGCGCTGTGGCGGTACGGACGGGCGTGGTGGCGCGGCGAGCCGCTGGTATGGCTGAAGACGGAGCACGCCTATCCGTCGCGCCTGGCGCTGCTGGCGCACAAGCGGCCGCTTTCGGAGATTCTCGCCGGGTCCGGATACGTGACGGCGGAGCACATTGCCGCCGCCATGGCGTCGGGCGCGGGCGAGGAACGCCTGGGTGAGTTCCTGGTCCGCGCCGGCAGCCTCAGCGAAGACGAATACTGCGAAGCGTTGAGCCTGCAGCAGGGCCTGCCGGCCATCCACATCGCCCCGCACGAGGTGGAGAAGCGGGCCATTCGCACACTGCCCCGGACGGTTCTCAGCGAGCTGCACGTGCTGCCGTTCCGGCTGGCGGAAGGCGCGCTGTTTGTGGCCACGCCGCGCGCGCCCGACGAGGCGGTGACCGCGGCGCTCAACCGCTTCACCCGCCTGCGCGTGGTGTTCCATCTCACCACCTCCAGCAACTTCCAACAGCTCGAGCAGGTGTTCGGACGGGGCGGGCAGCAGACGCGCGAGGCGTAAGTCGCGATTTTCCCCCGGATCGCCGGTGCCTCCACCCTCCCGTGGCGCACCCGTTCGACCCTCCGCACGGTGGGCGAAACTGATAACATAGCAGCTTCGAAGACTTGATTTGTTGGGGAGGACTTATGAGCGACAAACACGGTCTGCTTGACACCATAAAGCACCTGGCCTTCGAAGAAGAACCGGCGAAGGCGGAGCCGGAGACCACGCATGCCGCTGCGCCGGCCGTGGCGCCGGCGATGACAGCGGCAGCTCCGCCGGCCGCTTATCCACTGCCGATCGATACCGGAGTGGCGTCCGATAACGACGAAGTGTACCGCAAGATCCTGTCGAAGACCGATTTCGAAGGCACCGACGCGGCCGCAACCATACGCAAGTTTCTGGATCCTCTGAAAGCCATCTCGGACACGGTCATGCCGCCCAGCGTGAAGTTCCAGACAGCCGTGGTCCAGGCCAAAGCCCAGGCCGGTTTGACGGAAGACAGCATCCTGGCCACCTTCGACACGCTGCAAGCCGGCCTGCAGCAGGAGGAAGACGCGTTTAACGAAAAGGCCCAGCAGTTTGCGGCGCGCGAGGTGAAGGGCCGGCAGGACCGCATCGCCCAGATCACCGCGCAAATCACCCAGTTCCAGCAGGAGCTCGCCCAATTATCCGGCGAACTGGTGGAGGCGCAGGGTAAGAGCACCCATGCGCAAAGCCAGTTTGTGGCGGCAGTGCAACGCCGGAAAAATGAAATCGAACAGCAGAAAGCGCACTACACGGCTCTGCTGAAAGGATGAAGTCATGAGCCTCGTGCCCGGTGTTCCCAACTTCACGCAGAACCTGCAGGGCTATACGCCGAAATCGTTCTGGAAGCGTCCGGAGGGCCCCTTCGGTTTGTTCGTGCTGGCGGCCCTGATCGTTGGCGCAGGCGTGGGCCTGTACGTGATCCTTCCGTTCCTGATCACGCTGTTGACGAACACGCTTTACGCGGTCGCTCTTACCGCGGCGCTCATTGCGGTGCTCTGGCTGGCATTTAATCCGTCTTTTCGCGCGGCAATAAAGAATCTGTTTCAATCCACGGTGCGCTGGTTCGCCTCGTGGGTGGTGGAAACCGATCCGATCGGCATTCTTCGCAACAACCTGGACGACATGAAGAAGGAGAAATCCAACCTCGATCAGACGCTGCAACGATTTGCCGGCAGCGACGAAAGACTTCAGCGAAGCATTGCCGCGAAGGGCGATGAAATTAACTCCCTCGGGCACAAGGCCGCCGTGGCCGAGCAAATGGCCGCGGCCGCGAAAGACCCCATGGAGCGCGAACGCCTGATGCTGGAACGTCAGACCTTCCTCGAGAAAGCCGGGATGCTGATGCAGGGCGTGAAGCAGCTTCAGGCGCTGGAAGACCAGACGTCGAAGATGCTGAATACTTTCCGCCACTGGTCGCAAATCGCCGACAGCAAGATCCAGCGGACCGAGAATAAGGTCAGCTTTTTGGCCGAACAGCGCAAGATGATTCTGGACGCCAAGACCACTCTGGGCGTTGGCCAGCGGCTGCTGCGCGGCAACCCGGAACAATTGAAGATGGTCGACATGGCGCTGGACTACCTCGAAGAGGACACCGCCCGCACGTTGGGAGAGATCCGGGAGTTCTCCCGCTACACCGACAAGCTGCTTACGGACGAGCAAATCGAATCGGGCGCGGCGGCGGACGAAGCGGCCGCCAAATTTGCGGAGTTTAACCAGAAGCTGCTCACGTCCGGCAACCAGTCGGCCGGCGCGGACATGATCCAGATTCCCGGCATGGCCACGCCGGACCTGGCGAAAATGCCCCAGCCCGCGGTCAGCGCGAAGGGTGCGGGCGATTACGACAACCTGTTTAAGTAAGCGATCCTATCGAGTTTTCATCAAAAGGAAAAACATATGGCGCGTTTGAAACCGCAGGCAAAGGTATTCCTGATTGTGGTAGCGGCCGCGGGCGTGGTTTTCGGACTGCGTTCGGCCATGCAACACGGCCTGATTCCCACCCCTGGCATCATAAAGTCCATCGTCGCCAGTCGCGTGGATCTGCCGCCGCAGACGGAGGCGCAGGTATCCAACGTACAGGCTTTGCCGTACCCGTCCGCGGTTCCGGCCAACGTTTCGGCCACGCGCATGCCGTTCGACATATGGGAGTGGAACGCCATGTTCGCTCTGCTCTACGCCAACGGCGGCAAGGACACCACCAAAGGCTCGCTCATGGAGAAATACGGCGTGAACCTTGCCTTGCACCGCGAAGATTCCAACTCGCAAATGAAGGCCGACCTGCTGACCTGCGCCAAGCAGCTCCACGATGGCGAGAAGACCTGCTCCTCGGGCGCCGTTGCCCTGGTGGTAATGGGCGACGGCGGCGGCCAGTGGCTGGCCGATCTGAATCCCCAACTGAAGAAACTGGGGCCGGAATACCAGGCGGTGATCATCGGCGCCGTGGGCCGTTCCAACGGAGAGGACGCGCTGCTGGGCCCGGCGGAGTGGAAATCGAATCCGCAAAGCATGAAGGGCAAGACCGTGGTGGGCGTCATTCGCGATGGCGACTGGAATATCGCCCTGAATTATCTCGGCTCAAACGGCCTGAAAAACAACCCGGACCTGAAAACCTGGGATCCGGATGCGGTGAACTGGATTTCGGCTCCGGACGAGGACTACATCAAAGCGGTCACCGAGGTGTACGTCCCCAATCGCTGCGAAGACCGCAAAGTAGTGAAAGACGGGCGCCCGACGGGCGAGACCGCAAAGGTTTGTCCCGACGGCGTGGTCACCTGGACCCCCGGAGACGAACAGGCGGTCCACGGCCGTCCAGGCACCACGAAAATCGTGTCCTCGCACGAATACGCTTCGCAAATGCCCGCGGTGATCATGGGTATCAAGAAGTTCTTCAACGACAATCGGGACGAAGTTCATGGCCTGCTGGCGGCGAGCTTTCAGGCCGCCGACCAGTTGAAAGCTTTCGATGCCGCCCGCCGCAAAGCCGGCGAAATTTCCGCCAAAATCTACAACGACCAGAACGGCGAATATTGGTACAGCTATTATATGGTGGTCCGCGATGCGAAGACCGGCCAGAGCCTGGGGGGCTCGGCGGTATTCAATCTCGAGGACGATGTAAACTATTTCGGCCTGGATGGCAAGCACAACAACAACATGCGCGCCAGCTACGAGACGTTCGGCCGGATTGCCACGCAGAACTACCCGCAACTGTTCAAGGACAATCCCATACCGCCGTACAAGGAAGCGGTGGACGCTTCGTTCATCTTTGGCGCCCAGGCGCTGTTGAATACCAGCGGCGTGCAGGGCGCCAGCGCGGAGACGGTGGATTATACAAAGGAAGCGGCCAGCGGCACCGTGGTGGGCCACAAGGCCGTGTATATCAACTTCGCGAGCGGTTCCGACAGGCCCGAGCCGAGCAGCCTGCCCACGCTTAGTGAACTAAAGGATGCCCTGGCCATCAACTCGCAGTTGGCGATTCAGATTGACGGATACACCGACAACGCCGGCAGCGACGCCGTCAATGTGCCGCTCAGCGAGAAACGCGCTCAGGCCGTGAAACACTACTTCCAGCAGGCGGCTCCGCTCAGCTTTCCGGACAGCCGCTTCAAGTCCGTGGCGGGCCATGGATCGCAGGACCCGCTGGCCCCGAACACCACCGCCGGAGGCAAAGCGCTGAACCGCCGCGTGGAGATTACCCAGATCGGCTCGTAGTTCAACGCCGCGTAAATCATGACTCCCGCGGTGACGGTGTTCGCCCCCAATGCGGTTCTAAGCCGGAATACTGTTCGAATCCTCGTGGCCACGCAGGTGGCCATAGTTCTGTTGTTGTGGGCATTCAGTCCATGGGTGCTGTTCCCCAAACCGATCGAAGTATTGCGCGCTCTTGGGGACATGTGGGAGGAAGGCCTCGGAGCGGAACTGATCACCAGCTTCTATCTGAACCTGGAAGCGATCGCACTGGCCACGGTGGTTTCGCTGCTGCTGGCTTACGCGACAGTCATGCCCTTCTTCCGTCCCGTCGTCGCCCTGCTCAGCAAGCTTCGTTTTCTGTCGCTGGTGGGATTGACTTTCTTTTTCACGCTGATGGCCAGGAGCGGTCATCAATTGAAACTGTCGCTGCTGGTATTTTCGGTTTCGGTGTTCTTCGTCACCGGAATGGCCGACGTGATCGGCGCCATCCCCAAGGAGGAGTTCGATCTGGCGCGCACGCTGCGCATGGGCGAGTGGCGGGTGGTTTGGGAAGTGATCGTCCTTGGCCAGGCGGACAAAGCTTTCGACGTCCTGCGGCAGAACGCGGCCATCGGCTGGATGATGCTGACCATGGTGGAGGGCATTGTTCGCTCCGAGGGCGGCGTGGGAACCGTTCTGCTCGACCAGAACCACCACTTCCGGCTGGCCGCGGTTTTCGCCATCCAATTGACCATCCTCATGCTCGGCCTGCTCCAGGATTACGGTATCGGCATGGCCAAGAACCTGTTTTGTCCGTACGCCGCGCTGACGCTGGAGCGGAAATAATGGCAGGCGCCTCGTACAGCCTCGGCAAGACGTTGTTGAAGATTGACAACGTGTCTCTCGAATACGATGGCCGTCCCGTGCTCCGGGACGTCAACGCGGAGGTGCGCGACATTATTGTCCCGGGCAGGGTACAGGGGCAGGTGGTGGGATTCCTCGGCCCTTCTGGCTGCGGCAAGACCAGCCTGTTTCGGATTATCGCGGGATTGAACGCGCCCACCTCGGGCCGGGTTACCGTGAACAGCTTCGATCGCCCGGTCCGGGCTGGCGAAGTGGGCGTGGTTTCTCAGAGCTATCCGCTCTTCGAACATCGCTCCGTGCTCGGCAATCTGATGCTGGCGGCGATGCGGAAGGAAAAGGACTCCAGGGTCGCCCACGACAAGGTCATGGCTTTCCTGAAAGAGTTCGGAGTGGAAGATAAGTTCAATCTTTATCCGGCCCAGCTATCGGGCGGCCAGCGCCAAAGGTGCGCCATTATCCAGCAGATCCTGTGCAGC
>CAYVPZ010000231.1:0-7324 GCA_964453955.1 uncultured Solibacteraceae bacterium
CGAACGCTGCTGGTAGAATCCCCTCAGCACGGCCTTGTCGAGGTCGTCGCCGGTCACTTCCCCGTGCGCCAGTTGCGTGCGCGTGTAGACGCGGAAAACGTGCGGCTGCTCCAGCAGCGCCTCCGCCACGGTTCGTTCCACCGCCGCCGGTTCCAGCTTTTTCTCGCGAATGAGCTGGCGGTTGAGATAGAGCCCGCCTTCCGAGCCGCCGACGATCCACCTGCCCTCACCGTACTTGGCCATCAGCGCCGAGTTCACCCCGCGCAGCATCAACTCCTCCGACATGCGGCCGCCGGGCATTTTGCGCGCCTGGTTGACTTCGGGCACCGGCGCGACGCCGTGATCGGCGGTGAGCACCACCAGCGTGTTGCCCGCGCCCACGTGCTGGTCGATGAAGTCGAACAGGCGTCCCAGCAGGCGATCCGTGCGGATGGAAATGTCGCGCACCTCCGGCGCGTCCGGACCCACCGCGTGGCCCACGTAATCGTTCGAGGAAAAGCTCACCGCCAGCAGGTCGGTGTCTTCATGCTGGCCCAGCTTCTCCTCCACCACCGCGCGCTCGGTGAACTCCTCGATCATCTCGTTGCCCCACGGCGTGGCCTCGATGCCGCCGCAAAAACGCACGTTCTCGACCCCGGCCACCATGGTGCAGAACGGCGGTGCCGAGTCATCCTTCGCGGCATCTCCGGTACCGAGTGGCAGCCAGTTCGCGCCCAGGTATTTCAGGAACGGCCGCTGCCGGTTGACGTCCTTCACCCACGCCGGAAGATCGGCCATGAAGAAGCTGCTGGTGACCCAGTTGTTCGAATCGGAATCGTACCAGTAAGCGGCGTCGGCGGTGTGGCCCACCGGGAGAATGGCGCTGCGGTCCTTGATGGAGATGCCGATCACCTTCCCCCGGCGCCCCGCCATCTTCAACTCGTCGCCCACCGTGCTCACCAGCAGGCGGTGCGGTGACGAACCGGTTGCGCCGGGCACGCCGCCAATCAGCTTCGTGTCCGGGTCGGAGACGCTGGTGACCGATTGCCCGCTCTCGCGGTCGAACCACTCGTTGGCGATGATGCCACTCATCGCCGGCGTGGCGCCGCTCAGGAAGGTGGAGTGCCCCACTGCGGTCACCGTCGGATAGTGGATGTGGTGCGCGTCGGTGAACACCGCGCCGTGCTCCAGCAACCGCTCGAGGCCCGAGTTGTAATCCTTGCGGAAGCGAAGCAGATAATCGTAGCGGAACTGGTCGATCACCACCGCCAGGACGAGCTTTGGCGGCTTCGGGGCGGGCGCGGCAACGGCGTAGACAGCCAGCAGAACTGCGGCAAAGAGTTTTCGCATGGGCGTCTCTCTATTATGAGAGCCGCGTGTGACGATTCTATGAAGCCAGCGCACGCACCACCGCCGCCAGCGCGGCCTCGTCTTCGGGCAGCACGGTGCGCAGGTCGAACACCAGACGGCCGTCCTCAATGCGCCCGATCACCGGCGGGTCCTGCGTCCGGCAGAGCCGCTCGGCTTCACCGGCGTTCGCGCACGCCAGCGCGATCAGCCAGGTGGGGATGCTCTGCTCCGGCGTGGAGCCGCCGCCGATCACCGAATGGCCGGGGATGATCTCGGCCCCGTCGATCTTCGCCACCAGCCTCTCGGCGCGCGCGCGAATCTCGCCGGCGTTTTGCGCGATCATGCGCAGCGCGGGAATCTGGTCCCAGCGCTCCAGCACCACGTTGCGCAGCGTGGTTTCGAGCGCCGCATACACCAGCTTGTCCACCCGCAGCGCGCGAAAAAGCGGGTTGCGCCGGATGCGCTGGACCAGCGCGGCCTCACCCGCGATGATGCCCGCCTGCGGCCCGCCCAGCAGCTTGTCCCCGCTGAAGCTGACCACGCTGGCGCCAGCGCGAATGCTGGCCCCCACCAGCGGCTCCTCCACGCCGAAGCGCTTCAGGTCGGCGATGCAGCCGCTGCCCAGGTCCTCATACACGGGGATGCCGCGCTCGCGCCCCAGCGCCACCAGTTCGGCGAGGTCGGGCCGCGCGGTGAACCCGGAGATGCGGAAATTGCTGGGGTGTACTCGCAACAGCAGGCGGGTGCGATCGCCGATGGCCGCGGCGTAGTCTTCGATGCGCGTGCGGTTGGTGGTGCCCACTTCGCGCAGCACGGCCCCGGAGCGCTGCATGATGTCGGGGATGCGGAAGCCGTCGCCGATCTCGATCAGCTCGCCGCGCGAGACGATCACCTCGTGCCCGGGCGCCAGCTCGTGCAGCACCAGGAAGACCGCCGCGGCGTTGTTGTTCACCACGATGCCGGACGCGCCGGTGACGCGCTCGATGAGCTGGCCGACGTGCACGTCGCGCCGGCCGCGGCGCCCGGTGGCGAGGTCGTATTCGAGATTCAGGTAATGGGGCAGCGGGGCGCGTCCCAGGTTCGTGTGCAGGACAACGCCGGTGGCATTGATCACGCGCCGCAGCGACGGCCGCTGGAGTTCTGCCAGCAATTGGGTGACGTACACCTCAATTCCGAATTTCGGCGCGCCCCCGGCCAGGATCTCGCGGCGCGCCTCGGCAATGGCCGCGCGTACTTCGCTCACCACCAGCGCGCGGGGAAGGTGCGGGTGCAGCGCGGCCATGCGGAGGGAGATCTCCTCCACCGAAGGCAGATCGCGCAGCCAGGCGTCCGGGCTCAAGTCTGCATTGTAGTTTGATAGACTGGCGGACGCAATTTCATGGCGCGAGCTCCCCTGCTCCTCCTTATCGCCACCACCGCATTCGCCCGCGTCACCATTTTCCCGCTCCCGCCCGAAATCCAATCCGACCACTTCATCGTCACCGTCAACGGCCAGCCCGCGCCCGTCGCCCACGCCGCATCCAACTACTACTTCGTCAGCTTCGAGCTCGAGGGCGCGGCCACCGTCGCCATCACCGCGCCCGCCGCCGACTACTGGGCCAAGGGAGTGGAAGTGCAGCCCTGGCGGCACAACATCCGCCCCATCCGCGCGGGCCGCACCATCGCCTTCCGCATCGCCGAACCGATCAAGCTCTCCATCACCCGCCCCGGCGATTACTCCGCCGCCTCCGAAATGCTGTTCCTTTTCGTCAACGCCCCCGAAGCCAACCCGCCGCGCGAGGGCGACGTCGGCGTGCGCTACTACGGCCCCGGCCTCCATCGCGAGAACATCGACGCGAAAAGCGGCGACACCATCTACCTCGCAGGCGGCGCAGTCATCTTTGGAAGCGTGAACCTGTGGGGCGTTGAGAACGTGAAAATCCTCGGCCGCGGCATCGTCGTCTACGACGGCCCGCAGAACGCCGACAGCGACGACGGCTGGATGCACCGCCCCAACTGGCACGCCATCGTAATGGACAACGCGCGCAACATCGCCGTAAGCGGGATCATCTGCGTGGTGCGCAGCCGCACCTGGATGATCCAGATGCAGGATTCGCACGGCATCCGCTTCGACAACGTGAAGGAGATTGGCGGCTGCCCAGGCAACGCCAACCAGGACGGCATGGACTTTCTCGGGTCGGGCGACGCCGTGGTGCACGACTGTTTCATCCGCGCCTCCGACGACGACATCGCGCTGGAGGGCAACTGGCTCGGCTACAACGAGGAGAACTGGACCACGCCCGGCCACGACACCGGCAACATCACGGTGGAAGATTCCGTTCTCTCCACCAGCATCTCCAACACGGTGCGCGTGAACTGGCCGCGCAAGGAGTTCAACAGCGGCAAGTTCACCCTGCGCGATTCCGACGTGATCCACATGGGCATGGGCGCGTGCGTGGTTCCGTTCGCACTGCTCGAGATCTGGGCCGACCCGGGCGGCAACGGCATTCACTCCCACTATCTGTTCGACAACATTCGTCTGGAGGACTGGTATTCGCTCCTCCAGCTTCGCCAGCCCAACCCCGGCATCCACGACGTGACGCTGCGCGACGTGTGGGCTCTTGATGGGTCATCGCTCGTGCCCTCTGTTCTCTCCGGGGCCGTGGACGCCGTGACGCTGGAGAACGTGAAGGTGGGGGATCTTCCGCTGGAGGTGAGGTCCGGCGCGGCGCCGCCCACCCGCATCCAGGGCGACGGGCCGCAGGCCTTCTTCACGGTGACGCCGGCCGTGGTCCAGGCAAATGAGAAGATCCGGTTCACCGCGCCCGCCGCAAAGAACGTCACCTGGACGTGGCTGTTCGGCGATGGCACATCGGCGAAGGGGCGCACGGTACGCCATGCCTTCCCCGATGCCGAGGGAACGCTGCTGGACGGTTCGGGCCGCTTTCGCGTGTTGCTGAAGGTGACCGATGCGCACGGCCGGTCCGATTGGGCCTCGCATCCGGTCATGGTGACCGCGGCGTTGCAGCGCGCCGGCGCCGTTACGGCCACCGCGCCCGGCCTCCATTACCGCTATTACGAAGGCTCCTGGAGCACCCTGCCGGAATTCAAGGATCTGACCACGGTGGCCAGCGGAGTTGCCCCGAACCTCGACCTCGCGGTGCGCCTGCGCGAGGACGACTACGCGCTGGACTTTGAGGGCTACATCGCGATTCCGGCCGATGGCGGCTACACCTTCACGCTGTTATCGAGGGACGGCGGCGAGCTGGACATCGGCGGCGCGGTTGTCGCCACCAGCCCCGCACCCGTGGCTCAGGTTTGCGGATCGGCGGGCGACATGGTGCAGGCGGTGCGCGGCAGCATCGGGCTGAAGGCCGGACTGCACGCCATCCGCATCGCCATCACCGATACAGAAGCCCCCGACGACTTCGGCCTGCGATGGGAAGGCCCCGGCATCGCACTCGCCGACGTTCCAGCAAGCGCGCTATTCCACGATGCAAACCGGGGACACATTAACTGATGTAGTCGAGCCACCATACGCGCACGCAGGAGTCTGTCCCCCGTTTTGCCCCGTCCTCAACTTTGCGTCAGCCGAAGATAGCAGTACAGCGGCCACGCGTGCGCGTGCGCGCAATAAATCGGATTCTCCGACAGGCCTTCGGTCGGCAGCAGCGACGAATCCAGGCTGTCGGAAGCCGACCATCGCCCCGCCCAATACTGTGGAAACCGGCGCGCGAAGTTCGCGAAGGTCATGCGTTTGAGCAGATCCATCGCGGCCTTATGGTCGAACGTGGCCACGCCCAGAATCAGCGGTCCGTTGAGCGCGTACCAGAATCCGCCGTTCTCGCGCGAGCCGGCCTTCGTCCCCGGTTTCGCCACCGGCTTTTCGATCTGCCGCGCACCCAGCGCTTCCCCGGCCAGCAGACGCCGCTGCACTTCGCCGAACAGCGCGCGCTTTTTCTCCTCCCTGTACTCCGGCATCAGCAGGGCGAAGCCCACCGGCTCCAGCCACAGGTCGCTCTCGCCATAAACCTCGCCCTGCCGGATCCACGCCCGCCGCGGGAAGCTGCGCGTGCCCTGATCGAGCAGAAATCTCCGCGCCAGCGCCAGCCGGTACTGGGTCATCGCGCCCTCCAGCTCCCACGCGTCCGGCGCCAGCCCGTGCAGCATCTCCGCCATGTCCGCCAGAATCGCCACCGCCATCGCGGTATTCATGTGCGATTCCGCCGACGTGAACATAAGATTGTACGGCATGGCATTGGGCCAGAAATAAAACATGTCGTTCCAGTCGGAATTCCACAACTTTACCAGCCCGTGGACGCCCACCCCGATGCGGTCGCGCAGAAACAGGAACCCGGCGCGCACGCGATCGAGCCCCGTGCCGCTGGCCGAACGCTCCAGCGGATAATAACCGATCTGCTCGGTCAGGATGGACGCGTCTTTGGTGGCGCGCAGATATTCGGCCATCAGCATGAGGAACCAGAGCTGCTGATCGCTGGTGAGCATAGCTCCGTGCGCCGCCCAGCCGAAGCCCTCGTCGGAGAGCTTGACCTCGCCGTCGGGCAGCATCCGCTTCATGATGAACCGCAGCACCGATCGCGCCAGCGCGGGGTTGGTGTGGCAGAGCGGCAGGGCGTGCTGCGCCAGATCGCGGCTGCTGAGCATCTGGCCCCACGCGTAGTCGTAGACGGTGCCCTGCGGGACCACGGTCTCGTCGTAGTACTCGCGCCAGGTGGCCATGGCCTCCAGCGTCGCCGCGTTCCAGCGCATTTCGCGGCGAAGCTGCTTGTCGGTCTCGCCGGCAAAGGCGGGGACCACGCGGAGCCATTCATCGGCGGAGCCAAGAGCCCGCGCGGCGATCGTTTCGATAGCCGTAACGTCGCGAGAATACCCCACCACGAAGCGGAATTCCCGCTCGCCGCCGGGATCGAGCTGCACCTCGCCGCGCACGGCCAGCCATTCCCCGTCCTGCGCTGCGCGAAGCCCTGGCATAACGGCCTTCACGAACAGCGACGGTGGAGCGCTGTCAAACCGTGACATCTGCCCGGGCGCCGCGAATCCCAGAAGCTGTCTCGGTTCCGCGCGCGCATCGGAGCGGAGAAGGCCGTGCGCCTCGTCGTTCACGGAAGCCTGTGAATATTTCGCGAGCCCGTGCAACTCCGACCACGGCGCCAGGATCGGCTCGTAGTGAGCGGTCACCCTCTCCGAATACGTCAGGTTGAGCGCGCCCCGGCCGCTGTTGCGCAGATGCACCGTCACCACGAAAGCCGAGGTGCCCTCGCCCGGTTTCATGGAAGGACGAACCGACAGCGTGCGCGTCACCGTCAGCTCGGGCGTCACGTGGTGCTCGAACCGCGCGTAGCCGATTCCGAACACCCTGCCGGCCTCGCCCGCGCCGATCAGCTCATGCCGCTCGCCCGCGATCTCCGCCGCGGCCTCCACCGCGCCATTCATCCGCGCCCACGCGCGCTCGCCGGTAAGAATTTCGTACTGCCCGCTGGCGTGAACGAACAGCGTCAGCCGGTAGTTCCCCAGCAGGAAGAATGGATCGTCGGGAATGTTCTCGGTGTGAAACGCCAGCGGCCCGGTGTAGCGGTAGCACGGCAGCCCGCGCTCGTCGTCTTCCCATTCGCCCAGCGACGACGCAGCCGGCGCGCCGCCCAGCATGGCAACGACTCCCGCGCAACCGAGAAAACTCCGCCGGTCCATCAGGACACCTCCCGGCAGGACACCTCTCGAAGCGTCACCACCGCCTGGGCCTCGGCCGAACGGCCTTCGCCCACCGGCCCCACCTTCTCCGCGGTCTTGAACTTCACCGATACGCGGTCCACCTCCAGCTCCAGCGCTTCGGCCAGCTTCTGCCGGATGGCCAGGCGGTAGTCCTTCAGCTTCGGGCGCTCCAGAATCACCGTGGAATCGACGTTCACCGTCGTGAACCCGCGCTGGCGCGCCAGATCGCGCGCGTGCCGCAGGAACACCAGCGAATCGCAGCCCTTCCAGCGGGGGTCGGAATCGG
>CAYVPZ010000232.1:0-7289 GCA_964453955.1 uncultured Solibacteraceae bacterium
AGGTCCTTGAATCGAAGGGACTTTTCACGGTGGAGGACCTTCTCTCCTACGCCCCGTTCCGTTACGAGGACCGCAGCAATGTCAAGCGCATCGCCGACCTCGCTCCCGGCGAAATGGCCACCGTGATGGCCGAGGTGGAGAGCGCGAAACTGGCCGGCTTCCGTCGCCGCAACCTGGGCCTGTTCGAAGCGATCTTCACCGACGGCTCGCGCCAGCGGCTGCTGGGAAAGTGGTTCCACGGCGGCTATCTGGCCGACAAGCTGCAGCCGGGCCTGCGCCTGGCGCTCTACGGCAAGGTGGAACTGGACAGCTACACTGGCGATCTGCTCATGATGCACCCGGAATTCGAGGTGATCTCCGCCGAGGACGACCCGGACGCCGCCCTTCACACCGGACGCGTGGTTCCCGTCTATGAGGCCGCGGGGAAAATCAATGCGCGCACGTTTCGCACCCTGCTGGCGCGTGCGCTGGACAACCTCGATGCGGTGGAAGACTGCCTCCCCGCCTTCCTGCGCCAGCGCCTGCGTCTGCCCGACCGCTGGACCGCGCTGCACCATCTTCATTTCCCGCCCGAAGGCGAGGACCTGCGCCTGCTGAACTCCTTCCGCTCGCCGGCCCAGCTCCGCCTGATTCTCGAAGAGTTCTTCTGGCTGGAGTGCGGCCTTGAGCTCAAGCGGGCCAAAGCGCGGCTGGAGGAAGGCATCGCTTTCGAGCTGAACGACCGCGTGCGCAACCGCATCCGCGAGATGCTGCCGTTCAAGCCCACCGGCGCTCAGAAGCGCGTGCTGGCCGAAATCGCCAAAGACATGAACGCCCCACATCCGATGCATCGCCTGCTGCAGGGCGACGTGGGCAGCGGCAAGACTCTGGTGGCCGCGGAAGCGGCCATCATCGCCATCGAGAACGGGTACCAGGTGGCCGTTCTGGCGCCCACGGAAATCCTGGCCAGCCAGCATCACCTTTGCTTTCGAGAGCTGTTCCAGAAGCTCGGATATACAGTGGTGCTGCTCACCGGCTCGTCGACGGCGCGCGAGAAAACGCAACTGAAGAAGCTGCTGGCGGCGGGGCTGGCGCACGTGGCCGTGGGCACGCACGCCCTGCTCGAAGAGGACGTCGAGTTCGGGTGCCTGGGCCTGGCCATCGTGGACGAACAACACCGCTTCGGGGTGATGCAGCGTCTCGGCCTTATGCGCAAGGGACGCATCGCCCCGGACACGCTGGTGATGACCGCGACGCCTATCCCGCGCACGCTCGCGCTCACCCTCTACGGCGACCTCGACGTCTCCGTCATCGACGAGCTGCCGCCGGGCCGCCGGCCCATCAAAACGAAGCACGTGGACGCGGACCTCATCGAGGGCGTGTACAGCTTCCTGAAGGAGCAGGTGGACGCCGGGCGGCAGGCGTATGTGGTCTACCCGGTGATCGAGGAGTCGGAGGCGCAGGCCATGAAAGCGGCCGAGAAGATGCACGAGCACCTGTCGCGCGTGGTCTTCCCGACGTTGGCCGTCGGCCTGCTGCACGGCCGCATGAGGCCGGACGACAAAGAGGAGACCATGCTCCGCTTCAAACGCGGCGAGTTGAAGATCCTGGTTTCCACCACCGTCATCGAGGTGGGCGTGGACGTGGCCAACGCCACCGTCATGGTGATCGAACAGGCCGAGCGCTTCGGCCTGGCGCAACTGCACCAGCTTCGCGGACGCGTGGGCCGCGGCGCGGAGCAGAGCTATTGCGTGCTGGTGACTGGCCGGATGAACGACGCCGCGCGCGAACGCATCCGCACCCTGGTGGATTCCACCGACGGCTTCCACATCGCCGAAATGGACCTGAAGCTGCGCGGCCCCGGCGAGTTCTTCGGCACGAAGCAATCGGGACTGCCCGCGCTGCGCCTCGCCAGCATCATTCGCGACCAGGAGATTCTGGAGCTGGCGCGGCGGGAGGCGGCGGCGTTCATCGCCCATCCTCCCTCCGAAGAGGAACGACAGCGCGCGGAGGCTTATGTGCGCAAGCACTGGCAGAGGCGCTACGGTCTGGTGCAGGTGGGATGAGACTGCGGGTGATCGCCGGGGAGTTTCGCAGCCGGTTGCTGAAGAGCGTGCCGGGTCTGGACACGCGTCCCACGCCGGACCGGCTGCGGGAAGCGCTGTTCAACGTGCTGACGCCGGTGATCGAAGGTGCCGTTTTCGTGGATGCTTACGCGGGCACGGGCGCGGTGGGCATTGAAGCACTGAGCCGCGGGGCGAAGCGCGCCGTTTTCGTAGAGCGTAGCCGCGGGGCCGTGGAAGTGATTCGCGACAATCTGGCCGCGCTAGGCATTGCCAGTCGCGCGGAAGTTTACACGGGCAAGGCCGGGCCGGTGCTGGAGCGGGCTAGCGCGGACATCGTGTTTCTGGACCCGCCGTACGCGCTCGTGAAGGAGTACGAGGCGTCGCTGGTGCTGCTGGGGGAGCGCGCCGGCGGGCTGGTCATCGTTCAGCACGCGCATCGGCAAGCGCTCGACGACGAGTACGGCGCGCTGCACCGCACGCGCATCCTGCGCCAGGGCGACAACGCGCTGAGTTTCTATTCGCGCTGACCATCGTCTGGCGGAAGCGCGCCCCTGTTTACAGTCCCCGGCCAGCTCCACCAGTTCGGTTTCAATCCCTTCCTTTTCCAGCTCGCCCAGCACGTGGCCAAGCAGTATAGCCGTGTTCGCGCCGCGGCGGGCGCTGCCGTTGAATGCAACCACTTTCATAGGAGTCCCTCTCCACGATATCGGACCTGGCGTAGAATAGGGCCGAGCTGTCAATACTCCAAATCTTCTACATGAGGTGTTCCATGAAGAGCCTTCGGCTTCTTACCCCGCTGGCCACCGCGGCGATTCTTCTCGGCCTGACCGCCGGAAGCGCCGTCGCGCAGCATTCGTTCCAGTTGGTGACCGGAAAAGCGTTCGATTCCGCGCTGCCCAAGGATTTTTATCTGGAGGGCAACGCCATCCCCACGGCGAAGCGCAACGCGGTTATGGTCACTTCGCCGTCCGGCGCGCGCGCTCTGTTTTCGCTGCTCGACACTACCGGTTATTCCTCGAATATCATCGAGAAGTACATCGGAATGATCATTACCGAAGGCGATCTGACGGTCTGCGGCCAGAAGGTCCCGGTGGGAAGCTACGGTTTTGGCTGGGCGCAGTCGCCCCGAGGCGAGGATCAGCCCGGCACGTTTTCGCTGTACAACCAGGCGGGCGCGAAGCTGGCGGAGTGCAGCACGCCGCGTGACGCCGATCTCAAAGCCCCGCGGCCGCTGCAGATAGTGGTGAAAGCGGATGGCACGGCCAGCCTGTACCACGGCCGCAACGGCGTGTCACTACAGTAGGGCGCTGCGAGAGCGGCCACAATCCGGAATGTCTCAACCAGGAAACCGGATCCCCTGCGCCAGCGGCAGCTCCGCGGACCAGTTGATGGTCACCGTCTGCCGGCGCATGTAGGCTTTCCAGGCGTCGCTGCCGGATTCGCGTCCGCCACCGGTTTCCTTCTCGCCGCCGAACGCTCCGCCGATCTCCGCGCCGCTGGTGCCGATGTTCACATTGGCGATCCCGCAGTCGCTGCCGCGATGGCTCAGGAACGTCTCCGCCGAAATCAGGTTCGTCGTGAAGATGGCCGACGACAAACCCTGTGGCACGTCGTTGTGCCAGCGGATGGCTTCCTCCAGTTCGCCGTATTCGATCAGATACAGGATGGGAGCGAACACCTCTTCCTGCAGAATGGGCATCTGGGCCCGCGCGCGCACCAGCGCAGGTTCCACGTAACAGCCGCCCAGTTCGCGCCCGCCGTACAGCACCTCGCCGCCTTCCCGGCGGATGCGCTCGAGCGCGCGCATCATCGTATCGACGGCATCGCGGTCCACCAGCGGCCCCATGATCGTGTCGTCATCCAGCGGATCGCCGATGCGCACCTGTTTCCACGCCGCGAGCAGCCGCTCGGTCATCGCCTGAGCGATGCGCCGGTCGAGGAAAAGCCTGCGCAGCGTGGTGCAGCGCTGGCCGGCCGTGCCCACCGCGCCGAACAGGGCCGCCCGCAGCACCAGATCGGGATTCGCGTCGTCGGTGATAATGACGCCGTTGTTGCCGCCCAGCTCGAGCAATGTGCGCCCCAGCCGCCGCCCCACTGTTTCAGCCACCACGCGGCCCATGCGCGTCGACCCAGTGGCGCTCGCCAGCGGCACGCGGCCGTCGTTCAGCAACCGGTCGCCCACTTCCCGGCTCTCCCCGATCAGCAGCGTGAAAACGCCCTTCCAGCCGTGGCGCTCCAGCACCCGGTTGCAGACATTGTGCACCGCGATGGCCGTGAGCGGCGTCTTGTGCGACGGCTTCCACAGCACCGCATCGCCGCACACCGCCGCGATCAGCGCGTTCCAGGACCACACGGCCACGGGGAAGTTGAAGGCGCTGATGACGCCCACCACGCCCAGCGGATGCCACTGCTCGTACATGCGATGGCCGGGCCGCTCGCTGTGCATGGTGAGCCCGTGGAGTTGCCGCGAGAGTCCCACGGCGAAATCGGCCACGTCGATCATCTCCTGCACTTCGCCGAGCCCTTCGGCCAGAATCTTGCCCATCTCCAGCGTGGCCAGCGCGCCGAGGTCGTCCTTATGTCTGCGCAGCTCGTCGCCTATCTCGCGGACAATCAGGCCGCGCTTCGGAGCGGGTTCCATCCGCCAACGCTCGAACGTCGCGACCGCCGTCCCCAGCACGCGCTCGTACGCCGCAGCGCCGGCCAGCCGCACGCGCGCAATCTCGCCGCCGTCAATGGGCGAGTACGAGATCAGCTCCTTCGCGCCATCCGTCTCGATCCACTCGCCGTCGGAGGCGCCCGCATTCACCGCGGCGATACCGAGGCGGTCGAGCATCTGCCGGACGCGGGCCGATTCGCTCACCGCCGTAACAACAGCCATGGGAGATTCCTCCGACGACAGGATCTCACAGTTTACTTCCCGAGAGCCGCCACCAGCGAATCGAGATTCTTCTTCGGCAGGTACACGCCGCCCAGAAAGACTCCGTCGATTTGGCGGGTGTTGCGGACGTCGGCGAGAGGATCGGCGTCAAGGAGCACCAGATCGGCCAGCCGGCCCGGCTGCACGCTGCCAAACGAATCGTCGGCGTCGAGGAACTTCGCCGGATTGACGGTGGCCGTGCGTAGCGCTTCGGCGGGTGTCAGGCCGGCTTTCACCAGCAGTTCCAGCTCTTTGTGCAGTTCCTCGCCAGGATACGTCCACGCATTGCCGGTGCCGCTGCCAGCCAGCAGGGGCACGCCATCGGCCTGCATGCGCGCCACCATCTCCATGTAAAGATCCCAGGTCCGCCGGTCGAGGCTCGCGATGGCGGCAGGCGTGGCCGCGCTGGCCGGCGCAGGCCAATCGGCCCGCACGGCTCGGGGAATGCGCTGGAGCTCGGGGTTGCCGAACCGTTCGGCGGCGTCCAGATGCAAGGCGCGGCTCCACATCACCAGCGTCGGCGTCTGCCACGATTCGAACAGGGCCATACGCTGGAACAGCTTCTCGGCGCGCGCCGGGTCGTACGTATCGAATACGCGCTGGGAATACTCGCGGCGTTTCGTCCCGTCGATCGGGCGTTCCGAATCGAGGAGCAGGCGGCGGAGGTGGTCCTCTTCGCGCGAGCAGGCCAGCGCCACGCCCGTCAAATGCTCCATGCTTTTCTGGCGCGCGTCGATGGCGTCCCACACGCTCACTTCGTCCGGAACGCATCCCACCACGGGCAGGCCCCACTTGCGTCCACGGTCGCAGAGCGCGTAATAGGAATCCGCCGGCAACCGCGCCAGCACCTCGATGAAATCCACTCCGTCCTGGTCCACGCGATCGTACATCGCGCGCGCTTCCTCGGGCGAACGCGGCGCCAGCACCGGCAGCTTCGCATCGTCCTCGGCCACCCCGTCAAACGGCCTGCCGCAGGTGATCACGTGCGGACCCGGCAGCGCGCCCTGGTCCACGGCATGCTGCCACGCTTTTGTGCGCGCCGGATCGCTGCCCATGTCGCGCACCCCGGTGACGCCCCACGCAAGATACAGCGGGAACAGGTTTTCCTTGTACCAGAGGTGGACGTGCATGTCCCAGAGGCCGGGCATCAGATACCTGTGCGTGCCGTCGAGCACCCGGGCGCCGCGGGGCGCGGGAATGTCCACCGTCTCCACGCGCACGATATTCTTCGCGGCGAGCAGCACGCAGCGGTCGGGCAGAACACTGCCGGCGACGACGTCGACAACGTTCACGTGACGGATGAGGATGATGCTGGTGGCCGCGCGGAACGGAAGCGCAACGGCGCACAGGGCGAGGACAACCCGGAACGGCACGGCCCCAGTGTAACGTCTGTGGGCGGCGCCACGCGCTGCCGGTGGCGGGATGGTTATCGGGCCGCCCGGTCGTAATATCCGTCGCCGAGCTCGGGTTTCACTTCGAGCGCGCGCTTCCAGTAGTCGCGCGCCTCGTCCGGCAGGCCCTTCTCCTTCATGGCGTGTCCCAGGTTGAGCAGCGCTTCGGCAAACTCGGGCTTCTCGTCGAGGGCTTCCTTGTACAGCCGGATGGCGTCGTCCACCTGGCCCGACTTCTGCAGCAGCAGACCGGTATTGTAGAACAGCTCCGGCGAGCGTTCGCCCGCCTCGATCAGTTTGGCCTGGTAATCGAGCGCATCGTCATAGTTCTCGCGCTCCACGGCGATGGCGGCCAGCCCGCGCAGAGCATCCACCGGGTTGGGGTCCTGTTCGAGCGCCATCCGGAATGCCTCGGTGGCGCGATCAAGCTCACCCACGTTCCAGCAGGCCAGCCCCAGATTCACCCACGCCTCGGGCCAGTGGGGTCTGCGGTCGGTGCAGTTCTGGAAGGCGTCGACGGCGGTCTGATAGTCGGCTTTTTCAAGCTTCCGGTAGCCCAGCCGGAACCACGCCTCGGGCATGTCCGGGTTCTTCTGCAGCAGCCGTGTGTAGAGCTGCTCGGCCTGGTCCTTCGACCCGTCCTGCTCCACCACGGAAGCCAGGTTGAATAGTATGTCTGTCAGATCCGGCGCAATTTGCAGCGCCTGTTCGTATGCCGCCCGCGCCTCGCGAAGGTCGTTGCCGGACTGGCAGGCCACGCCGAGGTTTACCCAGGCTTCGCGAGCCCCAGGCCGGATGCGGGCCGCTTCCCGGTAGGCCACCACGGCTTCGGGCAACAGCCCCAGCTTCTGTCTGGCGACGCCCAGATTAAACCAGTTCTCGAACTTGTCGGGCAGAGCCTCGGTCAGCTTCGTGGAGAACCTGGCGGCGGCT
>CAYVPZ010000233.1:0-7257 GCA_964453955.1 uncultured Solibacteraceae bacterium
GATCCATGATGTGCAAGCGAAAATTGGACTGGTCCGTGCGCTGGATGCTGTGGGCAGAATGGCAGTCGGCGCAGACCGGCAGCGCCTGGCCAGTGTGCGTGACCTCGGGGCTGTGGACGCTGGCCCTGAATAGCTCGTAGATCCCCTGGTGACACTGCCCGCAGGTACGGGCGACGTTGGCGCGGTTGACGCTGGAGCGAGGGTCGCTGGCGGGCAGCTCGTGGTGGGCGGTGTGGCAGTCGGCGCAATTCGCCGTTACGGTCAGGCCGCTCTCCAGCAGGCCCCTGCCGTGAATGCTCTCCGTGTAATTCTCGACGATGTCCACCTGCCTGCCGGTGTACCGCAGGGCCGCCTTTTGTCCCGTGCGGTGGCACCTGGCGCACAACGTCGGCACGTTGCGCGAAAAGGTGGGCGAGGCCGGATCGTTTTTCCCCAGGGTGTGGTGCGGAACGTGGCAGTCCTGACAGTCGGGGGCGTCGGGGCTGCCCTGCGCCACCAGGACGCCATGCGTGCTCTCGCGGTACTGGTTCACCGTGTCGGCATGGCAGATGGAACAGTCCACTTTGGCGGGCATGGTGCGGCAGGGCCGGACGTCGTCGGAGGGCGTGCCGCCCGTGTGGCACTGCACGCAGGCCTTGCGGGAGTGCCGCGAGCCCGCGAGATCCGCCTGGCTGACGAACAGCGAGACGGTCGCGCCGCCGCGTACCACCTTCAGGTTGGGATCGCCATGGCAGCGCTGGCAATCGCCGTCCGACATGCCCTGGGGATAGTAAACCTCTCGTATCTTGTGCGGTTCGTGGCAATCCACGCAGGCGGGAATGAGGTGCGGCGCTTTCTCCCATAACTCGCCGCGGATGACCTTGCGGTGCACGGCCTCAATCTGCGCGTGGCACTGGGTGCAGGTTTTGGCGATGTTCGCCTTGGCGATGGAAGAACGCGGATCGGTGTGCGGCAGCACGAAATGCGCCGTGTGACAGCTAGTGCACACCGCCGTCACGGTAAGCCCGCGCTTGAACAGCCCCTCGCCGTGGATACTGTCCATGTAGTTGCCCAGGATGTTCGCCTGCGGAATATGGCGCGTCAGGCTTACCGGTGTTCCCTCGCGATGGCACCCGCCGCACAGCCGCGGAATCTCCATGGTGGAAGTGGGCGAGTGCGGGCTGGAAGGGCGCAGGATGTTGTGCGTGCCGTGACAGTCGCGGCAGGTGGGCGCCAGTTGGTCGCCGCTGGCCGCCGCCCGCCCGTGAAGACTGGCCGCGTACTGCGTCTGCTCGTTGCTGTGGCACGATCCGCAATCCACGCGGGCCAGTTTTTCGGGGTGCGGAAACTCTTTTTTGGCATCGGGGTGACAGGCCCCGCACTCCAGCGCCGCATGCGGCGAGTTCCGCAGAGCCGCCGCATCGAAGGGCGGTGCGGTCCCTTTTTCGCGCTTACCCGTGCGCGGACCGGGGTCGTGGCAGGCGGCACAATCGTCGGAGCCCGGCAGCGGCTTGGGCTCCTCGGCCAGCGCCGCTGCCGCCAGCATGCCGCCCGCGACCAGGCTTAGAATCTGTGGCGTGTACCGCGCGTGGAACGGCATGGGGTATCTCGGTCTACAGCATTAGCACGTGATGGATTCCGGGACCCTGTGGATCGATGACGGCTTCAGCCGTGACGGAATCTTTTGCTCGCACCCATTGATCTGGCACATCGAACAACTGGCGAGATCGGTCGGTTCGCCCGTCTGGAACGTCCCGTCGGACGCCTGCATGTTGATTCCTTCATGGATGTGGCGGCTACAAGTGCAGCGATTATGAAACGTGTAGCAGATTGCCAGCCAAACTGAAAGAGCGTCAACGGGCGGTTCCGATGTTCCGATGTTGCGTTTCTGGGCAGCATGTGGGGGATTTGTCAACAAGACTGGGTGAAAACGCGCTTCTTCCCTCAATGCGCTCAACCGACGGTACCGCCGAAATCTCGCAGAATCCCCTTCTGCGGCGAGGCTCTCCTCGGCGGTGCCTCTGATTCGGTCTGAGAGCGGTCGCCCTACGCGGCCCGGCCCGACCGTGTGAGATCGTCAATCCGAGTCCTCTTAATGGGCGATATAGCTCAATCACAGCGGATGAAAAGCGCATCGGGCGAACCCTAAGAAGCAGACAGCGAAATTAGCGCCGGGGACCTGCCGGGCTCGCCGGAGGCATCGATTTGGATTGGCCCTCCGCATGGGCATGCTCCGCTCCTTTCCCCTGCGCCGCGGCTGGAGCCTTTCGTCCAATCTGTCCGGATCAGATCCTGTGCAGCCTGTATGTCCATGCGCCCAGCGCAGACTTCATCGCTCTCTACCGAGTCCGTCTCGTGGGCGCCGCCAGCGATGCAAGCGCCCATCACTGCAGCGATCTGGGGAATATGCAGGCACCTCCGAATAGTCGAGTTGCAGTAAAGAACTCTGCCGGCGCCGTATTGACCCGGGGAAAATGCCGTCCTGATAGGGAAAATTGACGCCCGCGGAATCCACCAGATAAGCAATGGGCAGCTTGTTGCGAATGGCGATTTCCTGCGCGCAGAATCCTGGTGATGGTCTCCCGGCCATCATGCGCCGGCATGGATCGTCGCATCGTCAGCCACACGTTGCAAGCAGGCGAGCGGGTCGCAGTAGACAAGTACCAGAAAACGCTCAAACTCCCAGTACTTTAGCAGTAGCATTCTTGGAGCTCCTGATGCGACATGATTTCTGCATGCTTCCCCAACAAATCACGGCTTTCCGAATCGCTCTTGCTGTGGGGTGTTGGCGTTGTCATTTTCCTTCGCTGCATTTGCCGACGGGCCCTGTCCAGTTCCGGAACCGGGCGCATTCGGTTTGATTGGTCCCGGCTCGCGGGCGTTTGTCTTTTGATCCGGCGGCGCCCTTAATATCGAAGTTCTATACCGCCGCGAGCGGTTCCAGAACTTCTTCAGCGTGTCTCTCGATCTTCGTCCTCGCGAAGAATCTGGCCACGCGTCCAAACCGGCGCCAAAGTGAACGCGGTACCTTGAGTATTCAGTCATGTTGGACCGAAGCAGAATGTCGAACGGCGTGGGCGTGCGGGGAATCACCCTTCTTTGGGGGCTTTCAGTTGCCGCCGCCTGGGGAGGACAATCGTTGGTCCTGAGCCCGGGAGTGCGGGTGAACGTTCCGGATCCTACCCTTCGCGACACGAAATCATGGCGGGTGGAGTTTCAGATGAGCAACTGGTCTCTGCCCGCCGCCGGCAACTATGCCAACTACCTCTTTCAGTTAAACGGCGTAGGCGCCTCGGTTCTTATCTTCCCGGACGGGCGCCTGGCGGTGAATGACTGGAGAGACTCGGTGTCCCCGTCGCAGCCCTGTTTCCTATCGCTGCCCACAACATCCGCCGACGTCCTGGTGCGCATTCAGCGCGACGCCTCTCAATTGCAGTTTTCGTGCGAGATCTGGAACGTGGACGATTCGGGCTATTCGGTGAATGCGGTGGTGATCAACAGCTTCAAAGCCTGGACATTGAATGGTGGTGAACTGGGCAGTGCCACCGTTCAAGCGCAGCTGGGCTTCCTGCGCATCTTTACGAGCCTGGTGGCGCTGGGATCCCAACCGCCCGCCGCCGCGGAGACCGGCGACTGGTCGGACTGGAGGTTCGATGGCACGCTGAACGACGACTCCGGAAACCAGCATAACGGAAGTCTCGTCGCGGGCCAGGCCGTTTATGTAGACACTCCGGATCAACAAGTAGTTGTTTCGCTGATTACCAGCGTCGGGGCGCCCTCCTGGGTCAATACCCCTTCCGTGCGTGCCGGATTCCCAGTCCAGTTGGATGGTACCCGAAGTTACTCCATGAACGACCAGAGCGCCAGCGTGACCTTTGAGTGGTCGCAAACGGGAGGGCCGACCACGGTCCTTTGGAACAACCCCAGGCTCGCCCAACCGACCGTTCAGGGCCTGATCTTCGGTTCGTACACATTCCAGCTGGTGGTGACCGACGTCGCCGGCCATACCGCGACCTCCGCGCAGGAAATCGGCGCGGTGGCCACAGACAGCAACGGGGTGGTGGTCTATCCCGACAGCCGCCTCGACACCCTGCTCGGCCCGGCGATGATATTTGGCGCCAATCCGTGGCAGTGGTTCGACGTTCGCGATTCCGCGGTATTCACCCAATGGACCAATGATTACCAGATCGCCGGCGGGCCCTGGGAACTGGAAACCGATCAGAGTTCCATTGCCGGAGTTCCGCGATCGGGCACCGTGTATGTGGCGCAGGGCTCGAACACCCTGTACGGCGTTGGGACGAACTTCGCGCAAGTGTTCTGCGGCGGGGTCATCGGTGGACGTGGTTCGGGCGGCGCCTGGATCATGCCTCAAACGCATTCGCTCGGAGCTGGATCGGCCCCGGATAACTATGGCCGCGTCGTTGCTCTGTGCGTCAGCGACACAGAACTCACGTTCCCGGACGGATGGACCTGGGACCGGGCGACCATCCCGAGCCCCGGCGTACCATGGGGAACCTTCGGTCTGTGTTCCACGTGCGGCCAGTGGGCAAGCACGAGTCAGGCCAATTACAATTTGAACTTCTACGACTCCGCTCTGGGCCACTACGCGCTCTACTATCGCTCCGGATGGAGCGCGGCACTTACCTCGGCTCGCTGGCTGGCCGACCGATGGTATTATTCCCCCGCCGTTAATGAATGGGGCGATACCACTCCACGAGATTTTGCGCTTACCTCCGCGATCCTGCGTGCGGCTGTGGACCCGGCCGGCGAACTCTATTCAGCATGGCCAACAATCGAGAGAGAAATTGCGAACTGTTACTATGTTCCAAACGGTGTTATTTCCGATCCGCGCGAGACTGCGTATTGCCAGCTTTATACGGCATGGCAGGCGCTCTTCGACCCGGACCCTGCCAACGCCGAAGCGGCCCGCGCTAATCTCGTGACTTACTACGGCTCTACCTGGGGACTGCAGCAGCAACCGAACGGCAACTACATCAATGAAGAGTTCGAAGGGGACGCCGCTCACGCGTTCTCTATGACGCAGGGATCAGATATCGGCACACTGGTCCCAGGCTTCTCAGCTCTTCCGTCCAATTACTGCAACACGGTTCAGATGGCGGGATTGCCCTCCGCGGGACTTCCCTTCGGCGGAACGATCTCGTTGGCGAGCGACGGCATTACCGTCACGGGCGCTGGGACGAATTTTCAGGGTACTGCGGGTATGTTCGTAGGTCTTTCTGGCACACTTGACGGAGGCCCATGGACGATGATCTCCCAAGTAGCCAGCTATCCCAGCCCGACCGCCACAACGATGACTCTCGTGTACCGCTGGCGTGGGGATGCCGGGTCGGTGTCGGCGAGTAAGTGGGTCATCTGGTCGTCGCTGGATAATGGCTATGCCGAGATGTTCTTTGCCACCACGGATGCGAATGACGACTGGAGTCCGCTGGTTCCAGATACCGACAGCTTCTACTGGTGTACAGTGCTGGATGGAACGCACATCCAACTTAGTACGGTTTATACTGGCGCAACGTCAAGTAACCCTTACCGCCGCCCGACCTGGCAAAATCTCACTGGACGCGGTTCGCAGCCGTTCATGATGGGCATCGTCGCATGGGCGCTCAACACCTCGGCGAAGGCATTGGACGGATACAACGCGACCGTTGCCGCCGAGTACCGCGCCAGCGCCAACGCGTTGACGGACTGGATCACCACTTACGGCACGAGTCCGTCCACGCACGGTCTTTATTACGGTGACGCGGAGTTTTCGAATTGCCGCAACCTGACCATCCTGCCAGCCTTGGACTGCGCTCAGGAAGCAGCGGGGACCGGCGCCAGCAGTCCGTCCAGTAACGAGCGTGCATACCTGCCGGAAGTGATGAACGCTTATGTGTCCAAGTACTTGAACACAATGTCTCAGGCTGATCTTGCAACGGGTGACGCTTTTTATAATTACCAGTGGGCCGTACCCGGCTATGCTGTCCCATCAGGCTTTGCGCCGGATGGTAATTGGGCGCAGCTTGTCGATCCTTGTTGCGTAGTTTCCACCAAGGGATATGGACAGGCATACGGCATGGGACAGGGCCATCAATGGCCTGCCGCGCGCCTCGGCGGTGTCAGTCCTGCTTCGCCGGTCACGGTTCCGGTCGCTTTCAACCTGGCAGGCGCTGGAGCCGCCAGTGCCCTGGTGGAGGTGACTCAGCCCTCCAGCGCACGCCAGCAATATCGCTGCTCCGCATCGCCCTGTATGATCCAACTGGATCAGCGTCAGGGCGCTTCCTGGGCACAGGTCCAGTATCTTTCCGCAGCCGGCACGGTGATTTCTGTGGAGGCTCCTATTCTCCTTGGCCAGGTGGCGCAGCCGGCGGCGGGAGCCTCCACCACGAGCACCGCAGCCAATGCCACGCGACCCAGCCGGTGACGTTGTCGGCCACGGTTGACCGGCACGGCGGGCACGGTGAACGCGAGGGCTGTCGGCTTCATGGTGTTGGGCACGCAGATGACTTCCGGAACGGTCACCAATGAGATGGCCACCGCCTTCACCTCACTGCCGGACGGGACCATTTTGTCGTCGCATGCCAGGCAGACGCGGCTGATAATGGATTCGCTGCCCTGCCGTTTTCGACCACTAAGCAGAAAAGTGGAAACGCTCTGCAGGATGTGCTCTACTGCTGGACGTGATGGTGAAACGGTTGCGCTTGCACCTTGGACGCATCGGGGATGAGTTGCGTGATGTGCAGCGTCACTTCCCGGCAATCAATGCGGCGCTGGATTTGCGTCGTGATGACTTTAGTGACACGGTCCGGCAGAACATGCTCACGGCGTACGAGTTTCTCGATGCGATTGTCGATGAAGGCCTCGACTTGTTCAGCGACGAGGGGCTCGAAGCGCTCTTGCAGCTAAACCACCTCGTGCTGCTGGGTAGGGCCTACGATTCGCGCGCGTTCGGTCGCCACATCTCCGTAACCCGACGGCAATTCTTCGATAACTTCCGCCGCTACGTGAAGCCGATTCGCCGCTGGTATCGCAAGCACGAGACGGAGAACCCGTATAAGGTCGCGTCGCAGGTCTATGTGGGCGTGCTCAGCCAACCACAGCTCTACCAGGAAGGCAATCATCGCACCGGGTCCTTAATTGCAAGCGGCGTCCTTGTGCAGAACGGTTGCCCGCCCTTCGTCCTGACACGGCAAAATGCCGTCGCCTACTTCAATCCGTCATCGGAGATTAAGTTCACGGACAAGCGCACGATCCGTGGCAAGCTCCGTCTGCCCAAGTACC
>CAYVPZ010000234.1:0-7247 GCA_964453955.1 uncultured Solibacteraceae bacterium
TTCACCCACTCGGTGATCATGCAGGCGTATTCGGGAACCTGACCCACGGCGCTGCCCATGCCGCGCTCGCTCATCCCGTGCGGGCATCCGAAATTCAGCTCCAGCCCATCGGCGCCCGCGTCCTCGGAGCGCTTCACCATGTCGTGCCAGACTTCGCGTTTGGAATCCACCATCAGCGATGCGATGACGGCGTGCCGGGGATAGCGTTTCTTCACCTCGGTGATTTCGCGCAGGTTGGTCTCGATGGGCCGGTCGCTGATGAGTTCGATATTGTTGAGCCCCATCATGCGCTGGCCGTTCCAATCCACCGAAGAGTAACGCGAGGAGACGTTGACGATAGGTTCGCCGATGGTCTTCCAGACGGCGCCGCCCCAGCCTGCATCGAAGGCACGCATGATCTGCTCGCCGCAATTGGTGGGCGGCCCGGAGGCCAGCCAGAAGGGATTGGGACAGTGGATGCCGGCGAAATTGGTAGTCAGATCAACCATGCGTTCCCTCTAACTGCGCCGCGATGGCCAGCGCCGCGCGTTTGCCATCGGCCACCGCGTCCACCACTTCCCGCCCGCCGTTGACGCAATCGCCGCCCGCGTAATAACGGGGATTGCCGGTGCGGCCAGTGGCCCGGTCCACGACGATGGAGCCGTTCTTCAGGCCGATTCCACGGGTGTTCTCGAGCAGGCTGGTGAGACGCGATTGCCCCAGTGCGGGAATCACCAGGTCGCAGGGGAAGTCGAACTCCGAGCCCGGCACCGGTTCGGCCTTGCGGCGGCCGCTGGCATCCGGCGCACCCAGGTCGGTGCGCACGAAGCGCACGGCTTTCGCGCGGCCCTCGTGATCGAGAATGGCCACCGGCTGCGCGATCCAGTGGAACTGTACGCCCTCCACTTTCGAATGGTCGTACTCGAACGAGAAAGCCGGCATTTCGTTTTCGGTGCGCCGATAGAACACATGAACGTCGTGCGCGCCCAGGCGCCGCGCGGCGTTGGCGGCATCCATGGCCGTGTTGCCGCCGCCAATCACCACCACGGTTTTGCCGACGGAGAAATCGGGCTGTGTCTTGTATCGCTCGACGAAGCGCAACGCGTCGATGACGCCCGCCACCTCCTCGCCGGGAATGCCCAGGCGCTCCATGGCGCCCAGTCCGAGACCGAGAAAGATAAAGGAATAATCGCGCTCCAGATCGTCCAGCCGCACCGCTCCGCCCACGTCGGCCTGGCGGAATTCGACGCCCAGCGACTGCACAAGGGCGACTTCGCGCAGGCTGTCGGAGGCGCGCAGTTTGTACTCGGCCACGCCGTAGGTGTTGAGGCCGCCGGGCAGCGGGCGGTTGTCGAATATGGTGACGGAGAACCCACGCCGCCGCAATTCCGCGGCGCAACCGAGCGATGCCGGCCCGCCGCCCACGCAGGCGATGCGCCCTTCCCCGGTTCGTTCCGGCGCCACCGGCAGACTCGCGCCGCCGGCGTAAAAAGCGTCCATGGCAAAGCGCTGCAGGCGCCCGATTTCGATGGGCTTCTTGTTGTAGCGGTGCATCACGCACGCGCCTTCGCACAACACATCCACCGGGCAGACGCGCGAACAACTCAGGCCCAGAATGTTGGAATCGAGAACAGTGAGCGCGGAGCCGCGCAGATTGCCGCTGGCGATCTTTTTGATGAAGCGCGGGACGTCGATATGCGTGGGGCACGCGCCCATGCACGGCGCGTCGAAACAGAACAGGCAGCGATTGGCTTCCGCCAGCGCCGATTGCGAATCAAGCGCCGGATGCAGCTCCGGAAACTGCTCCAGATTGCGCTCCAGCGGCAAGCTCGCAGCGCTCATCGGGCGCTCCCCGCCGCCACCGCCCCGCAGGCCGCCAGGCTTTTGTCCAGCAGTCCGATGAACTGGTCCACATCGGTGCGGGTGATGTTCATGGGCGGCGAAAGCCGGATCACGTTGCCGTACATCCCGCCCTTGCCGACCAGAATCCGATTTTCGCGGGCCGCTTCCATCAGCATGCCAGTCTGCGCAACGGCCGGTACTTTGGTCTTGCGGTCCTCCACCAGTTCGATGGCCTGCAGCAGTCCCATGCCGCGCACGTCGCCAATGAGCGGATGCTTGTCGCGAAGTTCTTCGAGCCGACCGCGCAGATAGCCCCCGGTCTCGGTGCAGTTGGCCATGAGGTTCTGCTCTTCAATGAAATCGATGACGGCTTTGGCGGCGGTGGCGGTGACCGGGTTGCCGCCGAAGGTGGAAATGGTCAGCCCCTTGAACGAGTCGGCCACCTCCGGCCGCGCCACCGTAAGCCCGATGGGGCTGCCATTGGCCAGCCCTTTCGCGCTGGTGATGATGTCCGGGGTCACGCCCCATTGCTCGATGCCGAACCATTTGCCGCCGGTGCGCCCCCACCCCGTCTGCACTTCATCGGTGATGAAGAGGCCGCCGTGGTTGCGCACGATCTTCTCCACAATCTGGAAGTACTCTTTCGGCGGCGTGACGAACCCGCCCACGCCCTGGATGGGCTCCGCGATGAAGCCGGCGATGCGGCCGCTGGTGGTGCTGCGGATCATCTCCTCCATATCCCGCGCGCAGCGGACGTCGCAACTGGGGTACTCGAGTCCGAACGGGCAGCGATAGCAGTAGGCATTGTGGGCATGCACGATGCCCGCCTGCGATGGTCCCAGCCGCCAGGCTCCCTGGCCGGTGAGCGACATGGCCATGGCGCTGCGCCCGTGATAGGAGTGGCGCAGGGCCACGATCTCGGCATTGCCGGTATAGCAGCGGGCGGTCAGTATGGCGTTCTCGTTGGCCTCCGTGCCGCTGTTGGTGAAGAACGATTTGGTGAGCTTGCCGCCCGGCGTTATGGAGGCGATCTTCTTGGCCAGCGCCACCTGCGGCTCGTTGGCGAACACGGTGGAGACGTGCTGCAGCGTATCGAGCTGCTTATGCACCTTGGCATTGACCTGGTCGTTGCAGTGGCCCACGCTCACCGTGACGATTCCCCCGAAGAAATCCAGATACTGGTTGCCGTCGGCATCCCAGACATACTGATTCTTCGCGTGCGCCATTACCAGCGGTTCCTTGAAATAATGGAAAATCGCCGGGAAAAGAAACTCTTTGTGGGCGAGAATGATCTCGTCTTTGGTCATGGGTTATGCCTTCACCAGCGCTTCGTACATGTCGGGCCGGCGGTCGCGGAAGAACTGCCAGGTTTTGCGGACTTCGGCAATCTGCCCGAGGTCCAGGTCCGCGGTCAGTACTTCGTCCTTGTCGCGCGACGCCTGGGCGATGATTTGCCCGCGCGGATCGCAGAAATAGCTGGAGCCGTAAAACTCGCCGATATTCCACGGCGCTTCGGTGCCCACGCGATTGATGGCGCCCACGAAATACCCGTTGGCCACGGCGTGGGCGGGCTGCTCCAGCTTCCACAGATACTCGCTCAGGCCGGCCACCGTGGCCGAGGGGTTGAAGACGATTTCCGCGCCGTTGAGTCCCAGCGCGCGGGCGCCTTCGGGAAAGTGCCGGTCGTAGCAGATGTAGACCCCGATTTTGGCGAAACCCACATCGAACACCGGGTAGCCGAGATTTCCAGGCCGGAAGTAGAACTTCTCCCAGAAGCCCGGCGCCACGTGGGGAATGTGCGTCTTGCGATACTTGCCGAGGAACGCGCCGTCGTTGTGGATGACGGCGGCGGTGTTGTAGTAGACGCCCTCCTGCTCCACCTCGTAGACCGGGACGATCAGCACGATGCGGTGCTTGCGCGCCAGGTCCTGCATGAGCCGTATGGTGGGACCGCCGGGCACCGCCTCCGTGCTGTCGTACCACTTGATGGTCTGCTCGGCGCAGAAGTACGGCCCGTAAAAAATCTCCTGCAGGCAGACAATTTGCGCTCCGGCTGCGGCGGCCTGGCCGATGTACTCCACGTGCTTCTCGATCATGGCCTTCTTGGTGACTTCGAGCGAGGCTTCCGGAGGGGCTGCGTTAGAGGCCTGAATGAGCGAACACCTGACGATACGAGACATGATTCCCTCCAGGCCGCCATGGAACGCCGCCGCCACGGTGCGGCGACCGAAAAGCGCGGATGGGGCTTATTATCCAGCTTCTGTTGCCAGGACGCAACCGTGAGCTTGACACGGCCACGACATCGGGGGCATACTACTTTTCAATTACCGGCACTCCGGTTTCGGATCTGCAAGGGGGAAGCACCAGCGAGTTAGCTGCTAAGAATCAACGTAGAGCGGCCCTGCACTCCATCGTCCCGCTGTTGTGGGGAGACGTACGGAGTGCCCCGTTTGGGCCGTGCAGGGCGCCGTGCCAAACGCCCTATGGCGGCTTCCCGGCTTGTCACTGGAATGAGTGGCGGTTGAAAGGGAGCGTGGATGCCTATCAGAAGAACGTTGTTGGCGGTTGCCGGTGCGTTGGTTCTTTTCGCCAGCCCCGTGCTTTATGGCCAGGCGACCGGGAGTATTTCTGGCACGGTAACGGATAGCACGGGCGGCGCCGTCGCGGGAGCCCAGGTGACGGTCACGGTTCCCGCGACCGGATTTTCGCGCAGTGCGCCTACCGACGATAGGGGCCAGTATCTTTTCCCCCTGTTGAACGTCGCCAGCTTCACCGTTCGAGTTGTGATGAACGGCTTTCAGACCGCTGAGGCCACGGACATCCGGCTGCAGGTGGACGAACACCGTGAACTGGATTTCAAGCTGGTTCCCGCGTCCGTGAACCAGACCGTTGAGGTGAGCGCCACGGCGGTGGCGGTGCAGACGTCCGATGCGACCCTCGGCCAGGTCATCAATACCCAGCAGGTCTCCGACCTTCCGCTGAACGGCCGCGATTTTGTCCAGTTGGCCACGCTCACGCCAGGCGTCGCGCAGGAAACCAACCCCAACAGCTTCTTCAACGGCGGCCCCAGCAGCGAGACATCCGCGCGCGGGTCGTATTCGCTCTCAGTGGGCGGATCGCGCGCCAACAGCACCGACTGGCTGCTGGATGGCAACGACAACAACGAGCTGACCGCGGGCGGCATCGCGGTTTTGCCCTCCATCGACGCCATCCAGGAATTCAAGGTTTTGACCTACAATTACTCGGCTGAATGGGGAACGCGCGCCGGCCCCACGGTCCTAGTAACGACGAAGTCCGGCTCGAACGAGTTTCACGGGAGCCTCTTCGAGTTCTTTCGCAATACCGACCTGGACGCGCGCAGCTTCTTCGCCACGTCGACGGAAAAATTCAATCTGAATCAGTTCGGGGCTTCGCTGGGCGGCCCGGTCCACAAAGACAAGACCTTCTTCTTCGCCGATTATGAGGAGAAGTATCAGCGGCACGGGATTCCGTTCGTGGGCCTGGTTCCCACCGCCGCCATGCGCGCCGGCGATTTCACCGACGACGCATTCGGCAATCCCATGTCGGGCTTTCTGACCAACCCCAATGTAGGTGGATCTTCGAACACGGATTTCCAGTGCGACGCGGCGGGCAATCCTCTTCCGGCCGCCCCCAATGGCAGCCAGGCCTCCGGCGCCAACTGCAACAAAATTCCCCAGAGCCTCTTCAACCCGATTGGGCAGGCGATGATCAACCTGTATCCCCTGCCCAACGCCAATAATCCGGCGCTCGGCTACAACTACACGAACGAGCCGGTGCGGTCGCTCGACGAAGGAAAGTTCGACATCCGGCTGGATCAGAACTTTTCCGACAAGGACTCCGCCTTTGCGCGCTTCAGCTACGATCAGGCAACGTCGTACGTGCCGGGTGGCGCCCCGGGATTTGCCGAAGAGGCCCCCTTTGCCAGCAATCAGGGGATCATAAACCATGCCCGCAACGTGGCGGTGTCGGAGACGCACGTTTTTTCTCCCACCACGGTGAATCAATTCACCGCCGGTTACAACCGGATTTTTGACTACATCACGTCCCAGGGCTCCGGAAGCTGCTACTCGAACACGCTCGGGATCCCCGGCGCGAATCTGGGCGGGGAGAGTTGCGGACTCACGTCAACGCAGATGGATGGCGGTTACTGGTCGCTGGGCGATCGCGGTTACACCCCCTTTCAGGGCGGCACCAACGTCTTCTCCATCTCCGATTCGTTCGATATGATTCGCGGCAATCATGACATCAAGATCGGCGGAGGACTCCGCGCCAACCAGATGAATGTTCTGGCCGAGGGATTCCAGGACGGGTATTGGATTTATACCGGCTTCTGGTCGGGACAGCCCGAGGCCGATTTGCTCCTTGGACTGCCCAGCCTGGCCATCCACGATCAGACGTTCGATGGCAACGTGACGGGCAGGCGCTGGAAGCTGTTTCGCCCCTTCGTCGAAGACAATTGGCGGGTCACCAAGGATCTGACGTTGAATCTCGGCCTCGCCTGGGCACTGCTTACGCCCGAGACCGAAGCCCACAATCGCCAGGCCGATTTTGACCCTGCAACGAGCCAGTTCCTGATCGCGGGCCAGGGCGCCGGACCTGCCGCGGGCATCCAAATGGACTACGGCGCACTCGAGCCGCGCATCGGCGTGGCATGGAAGGCATTTGGCAGCCAGACCACTGTCGTTCGCGGCGGCTACGCGATTTTCCACGATTCGTCCTGGAACCAGGGCGGACAGGGGCTGTGGCAGAACCCGCCCTACTACGCGGAATCGGACGGTTTTGCTTTTGGCGGAGCGTGTACGTTCGCCACAGCGGCCTGCGCCACCCAGTATGGCCAGACGCCCTCGGCCATCAGCGCGTCGTCCGGGTTTCCAATTTTCACTTCGCCGCCGAATCCCCTCGATTTCACCGGCACGCTGCTGGCGCAAAACACAAATTGGAAGCAGGGCCAGGTGCAGCAGTTTAATGTCGATATCGAACACCAGCTTCCTGGCCAGATCCTGCTGACGGTTGGGTATGCCGGATCTCGCGCTTCCAACATCCTGATCGACGGCAATAACATCAACGTAGGCTCGCCGGGGGCTTGCGGCACCGTTTCTGGCTATACGCTGGGCTGCGGCCCGGGTGGAGCCGCATTCGGCGTTCCCTATACGGCGTTCGCGTATTCAACCATCGAGAATATCAGCGACCTCGGTGTCGCTCATTACGATTCGCTTGAAATCAAGGCGGAGACCAAGAGCCAGAAGTACGGCCTCTACGCCCTGCTCGGTTACACGTATTCCCGCAACCACGACAACGGATTTACAGATGGTCTGGGAACCCCCCTGGGAGCGACCTACTATCCTCTGCCGGGCTGGCAGCAACTCGACTGGGCTCTCTCTCAGATCAACCTCAACAACAGTTTC
>CAYVPZ010000235.1:0-7239 GCA_964453955.1 uncultured Solibacteraceae bacterium
CCAGGTTCACCGGCGCTTCGTAGCCCGGCACCAGGCGCTTGTAGCTGTTGGTGGTGGGGGCGATGATGGCCGACAGCGCGCGGGCGTGCTTCAACAACCCGCCGATGTAGTGCAGGCCCAGTTCGCTGAAGCCCGCGTAGCCGTCGCCGGCGAACAGCGGCTTGCCGGCGTTCCAGATGCTCTGGTGGCAGTGCATGCCGCTGCCGTTGTCGGTGAACAGCGGCTTGGGCATGAAGGTCACGCTCTTGCCCGCGTTGTACGCCGTGTTGCGGATGACGTACTTGTAGACCATCATGTTGTCGGCCGATTTCACCAGCGTGTCGAAGCGCTGGTCGATTTCGCACTGCCCGCCGGTGGCCACTTCATGATGGTGGCACTCGATGTGCAGCCCGCACTGCATCATGGTCTTCACCATCTGCGAGCGCAGCGCCTGGTAATGATCGGTGGGCGGCACCGGGAAGTATCCTTCCTTGTAGCGCGGCCGGTAACCGAGATTGGCGCCTTCACGGCCCGAGTTCCAGCGGCCCTCTTCGGCGTCGATGAAGTAGAACCCGGAGTGCTGGTTCTGGTCGAAGCGAACGCTGTCAAATATGAAAAACTCGGCTTCCGCGCCGAAATATGCCGTGTCCCCGACGCCGGAGTTCTTCAGGTACAACTCCGCCTTTTTCGCGATCGAGCGGGGATCGCGGATGTAGCGCTGCCGGGTGATCGGATCGATGGCATCGCCGATCATCACCAGGGTCTTTGATTCCGCAAAAGGATCGATGAACGCCGTCACCGGATCGGGAACAAGCAACATGTCGCTTTCGTTAATGGCCGCCCAGCCGCGGATGCTCGATCCATCCATGCCGAAGCCGTCTTCGAACGAGCCCTCATCAAGCTCGCCGATCGGATAGGAAACATGGTGCTGAATGCCGGGGATGTCGGTGAAGCGCAGATCGAGCTGCTCCACCCCCTCGTCCTTGACCAGTTTCAATACGTCCTGAGGTGTAGTTATCTTAGCCAACTTGGCCCTCCATCGTGGGATTCGGAACCTGAAAACTGTATTGTATGCAATCGGGGTCGCTGCCGGTGGCGCACCATCGACTTAAAGTTTTCTATTGAGTCGATAAAGAAGTTCTTGCCGTGCGCGGCGCCGGTCCGGGACCGGTTCGGCATCGGTTGCCGCTTTTGAGGCAAGCACTTACGGGCGATCCGGGAGGGCATGCGGCGCCTCCGGCTGGCATCCGCCAGCGCGTTGGGACTGTGCTATTTTACGGGTTACGACTTTGCCGACAAGGGCCTGATGACATGAAGCTTGCGGGATTTCTGCTCCTGCTGGCCGGGTGGTTACTGGTGCTGTCCGCGGTGGTGTTGCTGGCCTCGCCCTCCCCGCGCGCCGCGTTTGTGCTGGCCGGCGTCGCCGTTGAGCTGCTTGGCCTGGTGCTGGTTGTCCGCACCCACCTGCTTCCCCGCGCGGAGAGAGAACGGGGATGACCGACGCAACCGCGGAATTGTGCATCCTGTTCATTCTTTTGGTGCCCTTCGCGGGCGCGGGACTCGCACTCATCAATTCCGGCCTGATTCGCTCGCGCAGCGCCGCGCACTCCATGCTGGCCTCCTTGTGCGCCGTGGCCATCGCCGCCGGGATGTACTTCGTATGCGGCTTCGCTTTCCAGGGTTACGCCGGCGGGCCGGCGCACGTGTTCTGGGTAGCCGGCAAACCGTGGGACTGGCTTGCCGCCGGCCCCCTGTTCCTGCACGGCCTGACATTGAACGCGTCTCCGACGTCGTTGGTGCTGTTGTTCGGGATGTTCAGCGTGGGGCTGGCCGCCCTCATCCCGATGGGCGCGGGGGCCGAACGGTGGCGGTTCAGCGCGAGTTGCGCCTCCGCAGCCCTGCTGGCCGGCTGGACCTGGCCGTTGTTCGCGCACTGGGTGTGGGGCGGCGGCTGGCTGGCCCGGTTGGGCGCCAATTATGGTCTGGGACGCGGTTTTGTGGACACCGGAGGCGCCGGGGCCATCCACGTGGTGGGCGGCCTCACCGCTTTGAGCATTACCTGGATTCTGGGGCCGCGGCGCGGGCGCTACGCGCTGCACGGCATGCCCACGGCCATCCCCGGTCATAACGCCGTCTTCGTTCTGTTCGGCTGTATGCTGGCGTGGGTGGGATGGATTGGCCTGAATTCCGCCGGCGCGCTGCTGTTCGCTGGCGTGGAGCCGGGCCGCGTGGTCCTGATTGCCGTAAACACCACGCTGGGGGCTGCCGCCGGCACACTGGTGGCCGTTCTGATCACTCGCTTACGCTTCGGTAAACCGGATGCTTCGCTGAGCGCGAACGGCTGGGTGGGCGGACTGGTGTCCGGCAGCGCCGGGTGCGCGTTCCTGACCCCGGTGGCCGCCGCCGTCACCGGGCTGATCGCCGGCGCGCTGGTGATCCTCGCCGTGGAGCTTCTGGAGTTGCGGCTTTCGGTGGACGATCCCGCCGGCGCGGTCTCGGTCCACGCGGTGGGCGGCGCCTGGGGATTGCTCGCGCTGGGCCTGTTCGGCCATTTCCCGCCCGGACCCGGCGATGGCGATCAGTGGCTGGCGCAGGTGATCGGCGTGGCCACGCTGCTCGGCTTTGTGCTGCCCCTGACGTATGGGCTGAACCGGCTGCTGAATCGGCTGGCCCCGTATCGCGTTGCCGTCGAGGGTGAGCGCCAGGGCATGGACTTGTTCGAGTTGGGCGCGGGCGCGTATCCGGATTTCATGACGCATCGGGACGAGTTCGGCCAGCGGTAGTCAGCGGGACGCGCGGCGACAGCCGCGCCTCTGCCGTTCGGTCAGCGCAGCGCCATCGGCTCCAGGAGCTGAACGTAGCCGGTGCCCAGCCGGTACTCCCCCAGGTCGATCCAGTTGTTTCCCTCGGTGTTCTGCACGAAGGTGATCGTATCCAGGCGAAAACCGCGCTCGTGCGGGTGCTCCCCCCAGCGTTTCCGGGCCATCTCCGCGACCGCCTCGACGTCGCGCGGCGGCAACTCCTGGGCCAGTGTTATGTGCGGGACAAACCGGAAGGCCTCGGCAAACTCCAGCCCGTTGGTGTTCAGCACGGCGTGCATTTCCGCGATGCGGTCGCCATCGGCGGCCAGCGCGATGTAAATCACGTTCGAGCCTGGAAACACGCGCACCTCGGTCAGTTGCACGTCAAACGGCGGAAACAGGGGGGCCAGACCGCAAATGTGCCGCCATGCTTCATCGGCGGGAACCAGCAGCGGACGCGGTGGAAGAACGCTGACGTGCGCGCGCAGGAAACAGGTGGGAACAAGTTCCTGCCGCAGTTGATCAAGGAATGCCGCGAGCGGATCGGGGACGTAACTGACCAGTGCGAAGGAATTGATCCGTTCCCGTCGGGTCGGATCGCACAACATAACTGTGACCCTATTGTAACCCGGTGAGCGCCGCCTCCGGGGGATCGGGGAGATCGGGAACCACGGCTGGCGTCACCTGGGCTGCCGGTGGCTCGGGAACCGCCCAGCGAGCCTCTTCAAACCCGGTGTATTTGCAGATGCGCAGCGCGCCGCCCTCGTCCTCCAGAACGTCGCCCACCATCAGGGGCCGCTCGGAGCCCCGCAGCGAGGCCCAGGCGGCGTACACCGAAGCCGCCTCCACGGTGTCCGCATCTTCCGCGTAATCCTTGGGCCGGGCCGCGGTGACCCCGCTGGTATGGGGCGTCAGACGGAACTGCTGGCGCCGGTCTTCCCGCAGGCGATGAATGTGAAAGCAGGGCATAGCTTACAGCCTCATTGTACTCATAAAACAACAGTGGCGGATCATGTTTTGTGCAGCCAGGCGCGCGCGTCCGTCCGGCCCTTCTCGATCCAGCGGCGCGCATTCTCTTCGGTCCACACCATGGATTCTCGTAGCGAGCCCAGCGGCCCCTCCGGCCGGATCTCCGTCACCTCCACCGCTTCCGGGATTCGGGGCCGCCGCCAGGGCGCCAGCAACTGCACCGTCCGGACCCCCGCGGTCATCAGCGCGGAAGGCAACGCGGGCAGGCAGTTGACCGCGATGATGCGCCCGGCCCCCATTTCCAGGGCGCCCCAGACTGGCAGAGCGCCCAGCAATCCGCCATCGGAATAGACGCGGCCGTCGATTCGGTACTGGCGAAAAATGCAGATCATCCCCACCGACGCGGCCAGATGCCGCCACGTCACCTCGGGCGCGCGGAACAGGCGTGGGCGCATGCGCACCGTGTCGGTGGCTACCACGCCAAAATCCGTGCGCGGCGGGTATCGGTCGTACACTTCGCGAATCAACGTCTCCAGCGGGCCGAACTCGAGGATGCCTTCCAGCGGGCCGCGCGGAATCCGCCAGCGCGGCCGGGACATGACCTGCAGATTCATCCAGCGGCGCTCCAGCTCTTCGGCGGGACATCCGCCGGCCACCATCCAGCCGTTGAGCGCTCCAATGGACGCGCCCACCACGATATCGGGCGTAACCCCGTGTTCCAGTTCCCGCCAGACGCCCGCCTCCCACGCGCCGAACAACCCGCCCGCGGAGAAGACCACCGCCGTTTTCATGACCGCTGCTTCAGGAACGCATGAGGGCGGCGGCGGCGGAGTCCACGTACCACTCCGCGTTCGCGTTGCCGTACGTACCGATTTGCGCGGGCAGGTGAAACGGCTCGTACGGACGGGTTAGCACGCTGTGCAGCGCCCGCTTCTTGTCGGTGCCGGCCACCAGCATGAGCGTATGGCGAGCGGCGGCCAGCGGTCCGGGCAGCAGGGTCACGCGATCGGGCGGGGGTACCGGAACGGTCACCGCCGCCGCGATGCCCGTGGTGTCGCCGATGAAGGGCTCTCCCGGGAACAGGCTGGCGGTGTGCGATTCCTCTCCCATGCCCCGATGCACAATGTCAAATACGGGCACAACTCCGGGCGGCGTTCCAAAGAACTGCCGGATCTCGGCCGAATACCGTGTAGCCGCCTGCTCCGCCGACAATTCGCCACGAATGCGATGGACATTTTCCGAGGGGATGCCCGTCGGAGTGATCAGTTCCGCGTGCACCAGCCGATAATTACTTTGCGCGTCGTCGGGCGCCACGCGGCGCTCGTCCACCTGAAACAGGTGTACCCGTTTCCACTCGACGCGACAAGTAGCTAGCACCCGGAACATCATCACCGGGGTGCTGCCTCCGGAGACGGCGAACGTGACCCGCTCGGCCGCGCTCAGCCGTTTCGCGAGGAGTTCGGCGGCACGCCCCGCACACGCGCGGGCAGCGTCGGCGGCACTGGCATAAACGTGCAGATTCGCGTCAGGCATTCCGGGTTGCAATCTCCTCATGTCCATTCTGATGCAAACACGGCGCAAGTGGGAGAGGCGCGCAGGGAATTAACATCGCCGTCACCACAAAGGGTATGGCCCTGATTAAAATTTCCGATTGGACCGGCACACCGCGCGCATATAGCCTGAGTTATGGCAACCATGTGCGCTATCCAGCCCCCCTCGTCGCAGGTAGCTCTGCTGCACCGGATTAGCAGTGTAGTGAGTTCCCAACGGTCTTTGGACGAAATGCTGGGCGAGATTGTCGGTCTGACGTCGCAAGTGACCGATTGCGATGCTTGTCTGGTTTATCTGCTCGAACACGAGACGGCCGAGGTAGTACTACGGGCCTCTCAGGTACCCCACGCCGCCGATCTCGGCAACCTGCGAATGAAGGTTGGCGAAGGAGTGGCCGGCTGGGTCGCCGAACACAAGTCGGTGGTGGCACTCGCTTCCAACGCTCCCGCGGACAATCGGTTCAAATATTTCAAGGGCCTCGTGGAGGACACCTATCAGGCCATGCTGTCGGTGCCACTGGTCACCGGTGGCGACGTGGTGGGGGTCATCAACGTGCACCACCGCGACCCGCACAAGTACAGCGCCGACGAGGTGGCGCTGCTGACGTTCATCGGCGAACAGATGGGCGTGGCCGTGGCCAACTCCATGCTCTCCGAGCAGAACGCTCGGCTCCGCGAGGAGACCGAGGACATGAAACGGCAACTGGAGACGCGCAAGCTGGTGGAGCGCGCCAAGGGGCTGTTGCAATCTCGCCACAATCTGACCGAGGAAGAGGCCTATTTGCGCCTGCGCAACGAAAGCCGGCGGCTGCGCCGTCCCATGCGCGATCTGGCCGAGGCCATCATTCTGGCCGAGGATCTCAGCCGCAAGGCCGAATCGTCTCCGAACTAAACCATGGCAGGCCAAAGGCCTGATCCACAGCCGGCTGATCCTACAATGGTGAGTTGATCCCGTTTCAGCCGTTCTTCCGGAATCCACATCTCGCCACCATCGCCGGCAACTACTGGCGCCGCAACCTCGATCCAGTCCGATTCCCGGTGAGCGCCCGTCTGTTCGACACCGAGCCGGGCGTGCGCGTGCTGGTTCACTCGCAGGTTCCTGAGGGGTGCCCGAAGGCCCACGCCATCATCGTGCACGGGCTGGAGGGGTCCAGCGGCGCGGGGTACGCCTGCAGCCTCGCCCAGGCTCTTCTTGAAGCCGGATTCGCCGCCCATCGCTTCAACATGCGAAGCTGCGGCGGAACGGAACTTCATAGCGGCAAGACTCTGTACCATTCCGGCCAGACCGGCGATCTGCGCGAAGTGGTCCGGCAGATCGGCGCCGGTGACCATATCCCCTTCTTTATCATCGGCTTCTCGCTGGGCGGCAATGTGGCGCTCAAACTCGCGGGCGAGGCGCCGGCGGAGGGCGTCGTGGGGGTCTGCGCGGTGTCGGCGCCCATCGATCTGGCGGCGTGCGTCCGCAATCTCCGGAAGCGCCGCAACTGGTTGTACGCCAACCGGTTTCTGAAACGCCTGAAGGAGCGCATCCGCGCCAAGGAGCGGCTGACGCCGGGGCTTTTTCCCATCTATCGCCTGCCGGAAGTCCGCACCATCTACGACTTTGACGATGTTTTCACGGCGCCGGCGTTCGGCTTCGGCACGGCGGACAATTATTATGCGACGCAATCCTCGGCGGGGTTTCTGGAGCGGATCCGCATCCCCGCTCTGCTGGTGCAGGCCAAAGACGACCCCTTGATTCCGTTCGCCGTCTTCAACCACCCGGCCTTCGCCACCAACCCCTTTCTGACCCTGGTGGCGCCGGACTGCTACCGCGAGCTCGGGACGCTCGCCCAGATGAACCCGCCGATCCGCGAGGAGCGTCACCGGGAGGCGCTCTGGCGCGCGGTCGGCCAGGGGGTCGTCGACATTCTCGGCTCCGATCACGCGCCCCATACCCT
>CAYVPZ010000236.1:0-7239 GCA_964453955.1 uncultured Solibacteraceae bacterium
GCGCCGCACGTGGTGGTGGAACGCATTGAGATGTGGCAGGCGCCCTGGGACAACGGCATTCGCGGCGGCGATCAGCTTGCCCAATCGCTGTGGGCCTTCGCCACAGGGGGGACGTGGGGCTCGGGACCAGGCTGGGGCGATCCGGGCATGATTCCCGCGGGCCATACCGACCTGGTGCTTTCGGCCATCGGCGAGGAGTGGGGCTTTGTGGGCGTGGCCACGGTTTGCCTGCTGTTCGTTTGGCTGGTGGGGCGCCTGTTGCGTCTGGCGGTGCGCGCGGGCAACGACTACGCGTTCTTTCTGGCGCTGGGGTTCGCCACGCTGATCGCTCTGGAGATGCTGCTGATTTCCGGCGGCGTGCTGGGGGCCATTCCGCTTTCCGGCGTGGTGTCGCCGTTTCTGAGCGCGGGCAACACGGCCATGCTGGCGAATTTTCTGATCTTCGCGCTGGCGCTGGCGCTGTGCGGCCGAAACGCCGACGAGGGTGACGTGGGCGCGGGGCAGGGGCCGTTTCGCGGGCCGATACGCGTCCTCGGCGTGGTGCTGGGGCTGGCGGCGGGCGCGCTGCTGGCGAAGGCCGCGTCCATCCAGATGTTCCACGATACTGAGCTGATTTCGCGCGAGAGCAACGTGATGCAGGATGACGGGCACAAGCGACCGCAGCACAATCCGCGGCTCACCTCGATGGCGCACGAGCTGACCCGCGGGACCATTTACGATCGTAATGGACTGCCGCTGGCCGCCAGCTCGTGGAGTGAACTGGAGAGCTATCGCGCGGAATACGAGAAGCTAGGCATTTCGCTGGAGGCGGCGTGCTCGCGGCTGGATAACCGCTGCTATCCGCTGGGACCGCCGCTGGCGCAATTCCTGGGCGACGTGCGCACCGGGGAAAACTTCCATGCGACGAACGCATCGCTGGTGGAGCACGACGCCAACAACACGCTGCAGGGGTTTTCCGATTACCGCGAGCTGGCCGCCGTGGTGCGCTATCGGCATCAGCCGGGCAACGCGGCCGTCGCACGTTTGCGGGCGCGCGACCGCAGCGTGCACACCACCATCGACGCGCGCCTGGAGATGCGGGCGGCGGAAATCCTCAGCCGGCGCCTGGCCGCGGCCGGGAAGGACAACGGCGCGCTGGCCGTGCTGGACCCGCAAACCGGCGACGTGCTGGCGCTGGTGAGCGTGCCCTGGGAATCGCTGGATCGGGCACGCTACGGGCTGTATCCGCCGGGTTCCACGTTCAAGCTGGTGACGGCGATTGCGGCGCTGCGCGTGGATCCGAAATCGAAGGATGCCAGCTTTCGCTGCGTTCGGCTGCGCGATGGGCGGGCGGGCACGATGATTCCGGGATGGAACCGGCCGGTGCGCGACGACGTGGGCGACGCGGCGCACGGAACGCTCACCATGGCGCGCGCCATTCAGGTTTCCTGCAACGCGTATTTCGCGCAACTGGGTGTGTATAAGGTGGGCGCGCAGGCGCTGCACGACACCGCGGCCATGATGGGTATCTCCACCGGCGAAATGCCCGAGCTGAAAAAGATGCTGCCGTTTGCGGCGTACGGGCAGGGTCCGGTGGTCATTTCGCCGTTCAAGATGGCGCGGGTGGCGGCCACCATCGCGGACGGCGGGGAAATGCCCGAGGGGCGCTGGATCGAGGACGCGGCCAATACGCGGCAGGCCGCGCCGTCGCCGATTCTGCCGGCGGAAGAGGCGAGCTTCCTGGCCGATGCGATGCGCGCCGTGGTGACGGGCGGGACCGCGCGCCACGCCATGGCGGGCCTGGACGTGGCCGTGGCGGGGAAGACGGGAACCGCGCAGGTGGAGGAAGGTCCGCCGCACTCCTGGTTCGCCGGGTTCGCTCCGGCCGACGCGCCCGCCGACCAGCGCATTGCGTTCGCGGTGGTGGTGGAACACGGCGGTTATGGCGCGCAGACGGCCGCGCCCATCGCGCGAGAGTTGGTGGAGGCGGCCCGGGATCTGGGGATCATTCGAGCGGGCACGGAGAGCGGAAAGTGACCAACTGGATCGAAAGACTGGGGCGCACGATTTTCGAGGCGCCGTTTGGCGGGGAGCAGCTTGTGCGCGACGCGCCGGGGATGGCCGAAATCCGCGTGGCCGTGCTGGATGAAGTGCGCGCGCATACGCATCGCGTGGCCGGGCGCGAGGTTTTTCCGTACAACGTGGTGAAGCTGCTGGTGCGCGGCGTGGGCGACGAGCAGGCCGGCGTGTTCCGGGGCGCGTTCTTCCGGCAACTGCTGGAGCAGGAACTGCGCGAGGGCCTGGGGCGCGTGCGCGTGCGTTTCCCGGCGGACCTGCATATCGACGTGGAGACGACCGCGCAACTGCCCGGGGCCGACGAGCAGTGGCTGGTGGTGCAGGTGGAATCGCGAGAGGCGCCGCCTCAGCCGGCCGTGGTGGCGGGGCGAACCGGACGTCTGGTGGTGGTGCGCGGCGAGGCCAACCAGCCCGAGGTGCTGCTGGCGAAGGCGCGGACCAACATCGGCCGGCCGGTGGAGGTGTTCAAGCAGGACGGGCCGTCGCGCGTGAACGACCTGGCCTTCACGGAGGATTCAGAGATCAACCGCACGGTTTCGCGCGAGCACGCGCACGTGCTGTTTCGCCAGCAGGCGGGCGAGTATCGCATTTACAACGACCGCCGTGCAAGGGGCGGCAACTGCGGGCTGTGGATCATGCGCGACGGCCTGAGCCAGGAGGTGCATCGCACGGCGCGGGGCGCGCGGCTCGAGCACGGGGACGAGATTCACCTGGGCTCGGCGGTGCTGCGGTTTCAGTTGGACGGTCCGGCGCGGGAGGGGTGAGCGTCAGTCGTCTTCATGGGATCCTCTCGTCCGCTTCCACATGCCCGGCCAGCTCCGCCGGCGTGAACAGCACGGCCTTCGTCTTCATGGCGACGAAGAGCGGCGCCTGGTCGGCGTAATGCCTTGAATTCCGGTCCGTAGTGGCCGAGCCGAACTGGTGAATGCTCTCGGAAGTGAGGTTGCCCGCGCGGTCCCACGTCACGAACATGATGAGCGTGTCGCCGGCCACCGCGGTCAGGGTGCCGTCCGGTTGCGGCTCTCCATAGACTCCGCGCAGGACGTCCGGACCGCCGTCGATGGCCAGATTCAGCGTGCCGCGGCGCAGGCGGTTCACCTCGCCCCACGGCGGATCGAGACGCCCGAAATGCGTCGTGAGCGTGCGGATGGCCTCGCGCAGCGTGTCGATGGGACGCAATCCGGCGCGCAGCACCGGCTCGCCCATCAGGACAGCGAGCGCCGCGCTGCGATTGGCCACGTCGCTCCGGCGATCCCAGCGCCGCAGAATGTCCTGGGCTTGCCGCAGCGCGGCGTCCCGGCCAGGATCGATGGCCAGGACCTCGGCGACCAGCCGCACCAGATCCGAATGAACGCTGTAGCCGAGATCGTATTTGTAGGCACGGAACGCTGCCGCGGTGATATGCGGATCGGCGCCCCAGGTCTCCAGCGCGCGCCAGGCGCGGTTGGTCATATTGGTCTGAATGCCGAGGGCCGGCGAGAAATCCCGGGCTGAGAGGTCGCTTGCGGGCGCGGTGGCGTGGAACGGCGTGTTGTTGGCGTTGAAGACCAGGCCGCCGGGCGGGTTCCAGAGTTGCGGCACTTTATCGAACGGCAGGTAGCTGTGCCAGATCAGGTCCGCGCGGTCGCCGGGCAGGACGCCGCTCCAATCCACGCCTTCCCTGCGCACCGGAAACAGGCCGTTGTAGACGTACCCGATGTTGCCCTTCTCGTCGGCATAGACGAAGTTGAGGCTGGGAAGCGCCTGCAGGCCCATGGCCGCGCGCCAGTCCGCCAGAGTGGCCGCTTTGTCCAGACGATAATACTCCAGCGGCTGCCGCACCTCGTTCATGCCCGCATAGCGGATGGCGAACGCGCCGTGGTCCGTTTTCAGCACCGGCCCTTGCGCCGCGTACAGCGCCTCGCGATGCACGGTCCAGGTCAGCGGCCCCCAGATTTTCACGCGGATGGCGGCGTCGCTTTTTTCGAAGTCGCGCCATTGTCCGTCCAGCCGATACTGGTTGGGGTTGGACGGGTTGATGGTCAGCCTGTAGACATCGGCCAGGCGCGGCTCGTTCACGGTGTTCGCCCAGCCGAGATGCGCGTTGTGGCCATGCAGCATGAACGGCGAACCGGGGAAGAAACCGCCGGTAACATGCCAGCCTTCGCCGCTGTCCAGCACCGCCTCGTACCAGGCCACAGGCCCCGTGTATGGCTGGTGAGAATTGACCAGCAGCCGCGTGGCGCCGTCCGCCGAGCGCGACGGGGCCACGGCCACCGCGTTCGATCCGACCGGCAGCGGCGGGTTTGCCGGCAGGAACGCCGCCGGGCCGCCGGTCGAGACGGCGTCGCCCGTGGTGAGCCGCAGCAGAACTTTGTCGAGCCCGTAGAAGAACGGCATCTTGAAAACGAAGCCGGCCACCACATCCTTGCCGGTGAGCGGGAGCATGCCGCGCATGACAATATCGGGATGGAGCGCCGCGTAATAATTGACGCCGTCGGCATATGCCTCCAGAACCTGGCGCACGTCCGGCGGGAGATCGCGGCCGTATCTGGCATTTACCGTTTCCCAGACCCGGAAAAGGTGCACCAGATAATCGCCCACGGCGGCCTTCGGCCCTTCCGACGCGGCAAGCTGGCCACGCACCGCCAGCGCCACCTGTTGGATGGTCGGGAAATCGTCCTCGGCATGGGCGAAGCCGAAGCCGAAAGCGACGTCGATGTCCCGCGGGCCGCGGATGTGCGGCACTCCGAAGGTGTCGCGGGCGATGTCAGCGTTGTACCGGCGCGCCCGGGCAATCAGCGTGGCCGAGTCCGGCGGCGCGGGCTGGCCGAGCCGGTCGGCCACAATCAGGAAAACGGCGGCGCAGAAGAGCAACCCGGCCAGCGCGAGAGCGCCGATTCTGACGTAGCGCATGAATTCACCCCAGAATCGCCTGAATCGTCTCCGGGGCGTTTCCTTCCAGGCGATTGTTCACGAAGATATACGAGGGCTCGTTGCGTTCGCGCGCGCGGGAGATCAGGTTGCGCAGGGCCTGGCGCGTGGTGGGGTTGGGGTCCTGAATCCGTGTGTACGGCGAGAATTTCTCCACGGCTTCGGCATAAGCGCGGCCACGGCGAAGCAGGGCCCGGGCCACGGTGAAATCGGCCGTGAAGACCTCCGGCATGGCCATCTGCGAGCCGATTTCGGGCATGCGCGTCCAGCCGTTCAACACGTGCGCCACACCATGGCGATGCAGGCAGGCGAAATATTCCGGTCCCAGGAACTCCTCGTTGCGAATTTCGACCCCATAGCGGAAATCGCGCGGCAGCGCGGCCAGAAATGGATCGAGTTCGGCAAGAAAGTCGCCCACATCCTCGTAAGTGCGCCTCGAAAATGCGCCGAACTCGAAAATGAGTACGGCCACCTGCCGGCGCCAGGGCCGCAATAATTCGAGGAAGCCGGAGTCGAACAGGGCGGCGTTGAGGAAGCTTTCGTTGATTTGGCCGGCGCGGGGACCGTAGCGCGCGTGCCCGGGAAACAGCTTCACGGTGATATCTTCGGGCACTTTGAGCGCGTACCGCAGGGTGGGGGGCGCCGATGTAAACAGCCTCCGCCAGTAGGCCGCGGAGGGGAACTGATAGAAGGTGAAATCGCCGCAGACCACCGGGAAGACGGTGGCGTATTCGGCCAGGCACTCGGCGGCGAAGCGCGTTTCGGAGAAGCGCCCGCGGGTGTGGTAGCGATCGCGCGTATAAATCTGCCCGCACCAGCCTTCATATTTCCACGAACTGGTTCCCATGAACACGCCGGCGCGCGCCAACTCCTCCAGCTTACGGCGCAGCCGCTCATGGTCGAACGAAGACGGGTTGTCGAAAAGCGGAAGGGTAGACACGGCTTTCGATCATTATCCCTCGCCAGCGCCGTTTCGCTGTACAATTGCGAAAGCCTCGGAGGTTGCCCCATGTTCGTGCCATTGACTCCTGTCCGCTGCCTGCACCGGGCCGTGGATGTGTTCCCCGACAAGACCGGCGTGGTGTGCGGCGCTGAACGGTTCACGTACTCGCAGTTCGGCGAGCGCTGCGAGAAGCTGGCCACGGCGCTGGCGAAGGAAGGCGTCCAGGCGGGCGACCGCGTGGCCTTCCTCAGCTTCAACAATCATCAACTGCTGGAGGGATATTTCGGCGTCCCCCAGGCGCGGGCCGTGCTGATGCCCCTCAACGTCCGTCTCTCGCCGCCCGAACTGGCGGCCATCCTCAACCACGCGGGTGCGAGCGTGCTCATTTTCGAGAACGATTTTGCGCCGCTGGTGGAGCAACTGCGTCCGCTGTGCCCCTCCATCCGCCGCTCGGTGACCGTCAACGAAAAGATTCCCGCGGCCGACCTGACCTATGAAGAGCTGATCGCCGAGGGGCGGCCGGAGCGCGCCGACGTGTTTGCCATCGACGAAAACTCCATTGCGGAATTGTTTTATACCAGCGGCAGCACGGGCACGCCGAAGGGCGTCGCGCTGAGCCACCGAACGCTGTACCTGCATTGCATGTCGGTGGCTCTGCTGCACCGCGAGCCGCACACCGCGGTGGAGCTGCACACCATCCCGCTCTTCCATGCCAACGGCTGGGGCCACGCGCAGGCGTGCACCATGCTGGGCATCACGCAGGTGATGGTGCGGCGCTTCGAACCTGGCCTGGTGTTCCGCCTGATCGAGGAACACCGCGCCACCGGAATGTGCCTGGTGCCCACCATGGTGCAGGCGCTGCTGAGTTCGCCCGCTCTGGCCGGCGCCGATCTCTCCAGCCTGCGGCACGTCCTGACCGGCGGGGCGGCCTCCTCTCCCGAGCTGGTGGAGCGCGTGGAGAAGGCGTTCCATTGCGAGTGTGCGTCCGGCTATGGGCTCACCGAGACCTCGCCGGTGATCACCACGGGACTCCAGAAAAACGCGTCCTATGCGAGCGACGAGGAACGGTGGCGCCGCCAGGCCATGGCCGGCTGGCCCGTGCCGGGCGCCGCGGTACGGGTGGTGGACCTGCAAATGAACGACGTGCCCCGCGACGGCAAAACCATGGGCGAGATTGTGGCCATGGGCGACCAGGTGATGGACGGCTATTACCGCGAACCGCAGGCCATCGCGGCGGCGATGACCGGACCTTGGCTGCACACCGGCGACATGGCCGTGTGGGACGAGGACGGATACATCCAGATTGTCGATCGCAGCAAGGAGATCAT
>CAYVPZ010000237.1:0-7219 GCA_964453955.1 uncultured Solibacteraceae bacterium
GAACTGGTGCTGGGAACGCGAGGCCCTCGATTTTTTTGCGCGCCATTATGAGACGGGGGAGCGAAGCCCCGATGAGTTATTCGGGAAGATGGTGCGGGCCCGCAATTTCCGCGCGGCCAACGCGCAGATGCGCCAGCTTAGCTTCGGCTTCGTGGATCTGGCCCTGCACCGCCGCTACGATCCTGCGCGCGACGGCGACGCCATTTCGTGGTCCCGCGAGATTCTGCAGCGGTTCTCGGCGGCGAAGTTGCTCGCGGACCATGCCATGATCGCCTCTTTCACGCACTTATTCGGGAGTCCGGTGGGCTACGGCGCGGGTTACTACTCATATAAGTGGGCGGAAGTGCTGGACGCGGACGCCTTCAGCCGTTTTCGCCGGGAGGGCATTTTCAATCGCGACACCGGCATGGCGTTTCGCACGCGCATTCTGCAGCGCGGCGACAGCGAAGATCCCGCGGAACTCTATCGCGCCTTCATGGGCCGCGACCCCGATCCCAATGCGCTGCTGGAGCGCAACGGGCTGCTGACGAGGTAGATTATGCTGTGGCCGTCATTGAGATGCGCCGCAACCTAATCTCGGATGCGATCACGTTCATCACGACCTGAGGGACGATATCGCCGAAGCTCAGAAGCAGCCCATCGCAGTAACCCTGCTGGTTGACTGTGACCCACGCCCAACCGAACGGCACGCCGATAGAGCTTTGCCAGCACTGATGATGACTCGCGTCCACGCTGTCAGTCCTTACAGGATCGGACGTCTTCATGCATCGGAAATCAATCGAATCATCGGGGTCAGCCGAAACCACAAGCGCGATTGGGCCCAAGTCAAGAATGACCTGGTCCAGGCAGCCCTGGCTCGCAATGTGCCAAACCGCCCGCAGCGGTTCTCCAATGAGCTCCTGAAGCGCGGAGAAATGCGTGAACAGTGCCTCGCCTACGGCGAGAGCCGTCTTTGTTTCCATGCGTTCCTCACCCCCGCGTATAGAGCCCCATCCGCCGCTTCACCAGTTCCACCGTTCCATCGGCAATCGGCGACACGCGCTCGGCGCCTTCGTTCAGCACGCTCTTGAGGTAGCCGGGTTCGGCCACGATCTCGCGATAGCGCTGCTGCAGCGGTTCCAGACCGGCCACCACCGCCTCGGCCACCTGCTTCTTCAGATCGCCGTAGCGCATGCCCGCGAAGTGCGCCTGCATGCGGTCATCGGTCCATTCGCTGAACGCCTGAAACAGCGTCAGCAGGTTGGCCACGCCGGCGCCCAGGCTGGCAAAATCGACCGCGGGGCTGGAATCCGTGGTGGCGCGCATGATCTTCTTGCGGATCGCCGCCGGCGGGTCCAGCAACGCAATGGCGTGCCCCGAACCCTGCACCGACTTGCTCATTTTTTTCTCCGGATCGTCTAGCCCCATGACGCGCGCCCCCACCGCGGGCAGACTGGTTTCCGGCATCACGAACGTCTCGCCATACAGCGTGTTGAACCGCTGGGCGACATCGCGCGTGAGCTCCAGGTGTTGCGATTGATCGTCTCCCACCGGCACAATCGCCGCCTGGTATAGCAGAATGTCGGCGGCCATCAGGACCGGGTATTGCAGCAGGCCGTCGCCCACCGTCTCCTGCGCTTCGGCCTTTGCTTTGAACTGGGTCATGCGCTGCAGCCAGCCCACCGGCGTCACACAGGTGAGCATCCAGGCCAGTTCCGCATGCCCGTGCACCGCGGACTGCACCATGATGGCCGAGTGCTTCGGGTCGATGCCGGACGCCAGAAACAGCGCCGCGATCTCCTCGATCTTCGCCTGCAACTCGGCGGGCTGCTGATACACGGTGACCGCGTGCAGATCGACGATGCAGAAAATGCTCTCGTAGTCGTACTGAATCTTCACCCAGTTGCGCAGCGCGCCCAGATAGTTGCCGATGTGCAGATCGCCGGAGGGCTGGATGCCCGAAAAGACTCGTTTTTTCATTGCAGGGGGTAAGACTTCATCGTAGCAGCGGCGGGTCCCACGGGAGTTATACTGTCTTTTCCTGCCATGAGAACATTATTGTCCTTGAGCCTCATCGCTACGTTCAGCCTCGTCGCCCAGCAATACACGCGCGGCATCGGCGTGTATCCGGGCGATCCGCAACAGTACTTCGGCCCGTCGTTCGAAGTGGACGCGTCCACGTGTCGCAACCTCGCGCTGCACCGGCCGGCGTGGCACTCCAGCAGTTACGATTTCAATCTGACCGCCCAGTTGATCACCGACGGAATCAAGGCCACCACGCTGCCGAGAACGGTTGTGGTGTCTACCAGCGACAAGGGCGTGCTGCCGAAAATCGGCCGCGAGGCGGCCTTCGACCACAACCCGACCACCGGCGTCGCCATAAACGGCAAGCAGGTCTGGATGCAGATTGAGTTGCGCGGTGGCGAGGCCGCGCCCGCGGTGGATCGAGTGGATGTGGAGGCAGGCGGGCAGGCTCGCATGGCGGACATGCAGGTGTGGGATTGCTGGCTCAAGGGCTCCGACGACGGGAAGGCCTGGAAGGAACTGGGACACGCGGAAGGGATGGCGCAGCCAATGGGATACGCGGTGAAACCGTCCTTCCGGCTGGCCGCGCCCGCGCACCATCGTTTCTACCGGCTGGAGTTCCACTCGGGCCGGGCGTTGAGCTGGCACGTGGACGAGCTGGCGTTCTTCCATGGGGATCGGCGCGTCAACATCGGCGGACCGTACGATTTCACGAGTGCCTGGCTAAGTGGGGCAATGCCGAGCGCCGGTACTGGCGAGGAGTGGGTGTACGTGGATCTGGGCGCGACCTGCACGTTCGACCGCGTCGCGCTCTACTGGATTCTGCGCGCCGCCGAAGGTTCGCTCGAGGTTTCCGACGATGCGGTGAAATGGGCCTCCCTGCAGACTCTGCCGGCAGCGGCGGGCAACGTGGACGACATTCATCTCGCGCAACCCGCCCACGGCAGATACGTGCGCGTGCTGATGACCAAAGCGAGCTCGCCCGACGGTTACGCGCTTAGCGAGATGGAAGTGTGGGGCCGCGGGGGCCCCCTGCCACGGCCGAAACCGGTGCCCGCCGTGCGCCCCGATGGCCGCCTGGATCTGGCCGGTGGCGCGTGGCGGCTGCAGCGGGATTCGCTGGTGCATGCCGATGGCCCGGCTCTTTCCCGGCCCGGTTTCCACGATGACGACTGGATGATCGCCAGCGTGCCGGGAACAGTGCTGGCCAGCTACTACAACGCGGGCGCCCTGCCCGATCCGAACTTCGCCGACAACCAGGCGATGATCTCCGATTCGTTCTTCTACGCCGACTTCTGGTACCGCAATGAGTTTGTCGCACCGGCCACACTCGCCGGCCGGCACATCTGGCTGAACTTCGATGGCATTAACTGGAAGGCCGACGTCTTTCTCAATGGCCAGAAGATCGGACGCATTGAAGGCGCGTTCACGCGGGCCCGCTTCGACGTCACCGCGCAACTGCACGCCGGCGCGAAGAACGCCATCGCCGTGCGCATTATCAAGAACGCCACGCCCGGAAGCGTCACTGAGAAGACGGCGGACAGTTCCGGCAAGAACGGTGGCGCGCTGGGCGCGGACAATCCCACCTTTCATGCTTCCGTCGGCTGGGATTGGATCCCCACCATTCGCGGACGCAACAGCGGCATCTGGAACGATGTCTGGCTGAACGGCAGCGGACCGGTCACCGTCGAGGATCCGCTCGTCAAAACTACCCTGCCGCTGCCGGACATCAGCAGCGCCGATGTCTCGCTGGACGTCACGCTGCGCAATCACGATGCGCACCCGGTGAGCGGAACCTTGCGCGGACGCTTCGGCGACATGGCCTTCGAGAAAGCGGTCACGCTTGCGCCCTCCCAGAGCCAGACCATCAACCAGGTGCTGCACCTGCAGAATCCGAAGCTGTGGTGGCCCAACGGATACGGCGAACCGAACCTCTACGATGTCGAGCTGAAGTTCGAAACCGGGGTGGGCGTGTCGGATGCGAAACGGTTCCAGGCTGGCGTGCGCCAGTTCACCTACAGCGAAGAGGGTGGCGCACTGAAGATCTGGGTGAACGGGCGGCGCTTCATCGCGCGCGGCGGCAACTGGGGCTTTGGGGAATCCATGCTGCGGTATCGCGCACGCGAATTCGACGCCGCAATTCGCTACCACCAGGACATGAACTTCACCATGATCCGCAACTGGGTGGGCCAGATGGGCGATGACGCGTTCTATGAGGCGTGCGACCGCTATGGCATCGTGGTGTGGCAGGATTTCTGGCTGGCCAATCCCTGGGACGGCCCCAACCCCGACGACAACGCCATGTTCCTGCGCAACGTGGACGATTTCGTGCGCCGGATTCGCAACCACCCGTCCATCGGTATGTACTGCGGCCGCAACGAAGGCTATCCGCCCGAGGAGATCGACACCGGCATTCGCAGGACCCTGGCCGAACTGCACCCAGGTTCCTACTACATCCCCAGTTCCGCCGACGATGGCGTGAGCGGCCACGGTCCTTACCGGGTGATGCCGACAAGGTATTATTTCACCGACCGCGCCACCATCAAGCTGCACAGCGAGCTGGGCATGCCCAACGTGGTCACTCTGGATAGCCTGCGCGCCATGATGCCCGAGGCGGATCTGTGGCCGCAGGGGCGCATGTGGGGCCTGCACGATTTCTCCATGCAGGGCGCGCAAACCGGCCAGGTATTTCGCGACAAGGTGGAGATCAGTTACGGTGGCGCCGACAATATCGCGGACTGGGACGAGCTGGCGCAGTTTGTCAACTACGACGGCCATCGCGGCATGTTCGAGGCGCAGAGCAAGAACCGCATGGGTCTCCTCATCTGGATGAGCCATCCCGCCTGGACGTCACTGACGTGGCAGACCTACGATTACTTCCTGGAGCCGACCGCGGCGTACTTCGGTTGCAAGAAGGCCTCGGAGCCGCTGCACATCCAGTGGAACCCGCTGACGGAGAGCGTGGAGGTGGTGAACTACAGCGGCGGCAATCGCAAGGGCCTGACCGCCCACGTGGATCTCCGCAATATAGACGGCACGGTGGTGTGGGATAAGAGCGCGGCGGTGGACAGCAATGAGGACAGCGTGGCGTCGCCCATCAAAATGGAATATCCGTCGGGCGCTACGCCCGTGCAGTTTATCCGCCTGCAATTGAGTGAGGGGGAACGGGTGATTTCGACGAATTTCTACATGCGCGGTGTGGACGGGGCGGAGAATTACCGGGAAATTCGCAAGCTGGCGCCGGCGAAGGTGGAAACGACGACGCGGGTGGAGCAGGCAGGCGGGCACTGGCGCCTGACCACGGAGCTGCACAACGAATCGGAGACCCCGGCGCTGATGGTGAAGGTGAAGGCGGTGCGCGAAACCACCGGCGACCGCATTCTGCCGGTGCTGTACAGCGATAACTATGTGGCGCTGATGCCCGGCGAGAAGCGAACCATCACCACCGAAGTGGACGACGCCGACACGCGCGGCGAGAAACCGCGGATTGTGATGGAGGGGTTCAACCTGCAGCCGTAACGGCCTCACCACTTGGCGCGCGGGATGTCGGTATGCGAGAAATCGTCGCCCTTGAATAGAAGTGGCTCCGCGCGCGTCGCGGCGAGTGCGTACGAGCAGCAGTCCCCCAGGTTCAGTCCGGCTGGGTGGTTGCCCTTGCTGAAGCGTCGCCACGCGCGACGGCTTTCGTCCGCTCCACGAGAACAGGCTAACGCAATCGACGTTCTCCTTGCCGTGGAAACAGAAGAGGCTCACAATGTTGATCATGGGCGAGACGAAAAAGGTCAACTTCATCGGCGCTTGTCCCAAAGGGCATGGGCCGACCTTCAGCCATGACCCGGAGGAGCTAGGAAGGGAACTGGACGGCGATAGTTTGCGCCTGTTCTGCGCAAAATGCGGTGACTTTCATGTACCCGGCGCACAGGAGAAGACCAATCTGCGGAAGCGGCTTGAAGAAGTCGAATCTTCCTAAACGAGTTCACGCATTAGGAGAACCAAGCTATGACATTCCACGTGGTGCTGTTGAGTGAGGAACAATCCACCCAGATTCCCCCGGTCTCAAAGGTGTTACTCGACCGAGCGGGGCCAGCTTTGCTGCTCAACGCCCGGAGACCGCCAATCGTCCTGTTCTGTGATGCGGTTACCGGGGAGTTCCCCGGATTTCACATCGGCGAACAGGTGTTTCTGTTGAACGATGTCGCATGGAAAACCTGCGAAGGTTTGAACCTGCACGCGATTAAAACGATAGATGACTCTGAGATCCCGAAGAAATATGGCCTGTTGATTGGCCCCGCATCGGCATCGTACAAGGAACGTAGATTCGAGTGAGTTCTGCACGAACGTGATGTCATGAACACGTTTCTCTCACTCTTGCCGATACTCGGCTGGCAGGGACTCGTAGCCCTTGCCGTCGTCTGGATGGCATGGAAGCTACTCAAACGGCTCATTGACAACACAGAAAAGGCGATGCAGGGCTATGCGGCAACTTACGCCGCACAGACAGCGGAGATTGATGCACGTCTTCAACGCATCGACAAGTTAGCTGAGGAAACCGCCAAGCTCACAGATGCCGCTGAGAAGATTAAGACGCAGTTTGAACATGAACTGTGGGACAGACAAACCCGTTGGATTGCGAAACGGGATATGTACGTAAGGGTTGTAGAAGCAATCGCTGCCCTGAGAACGAGCTTTCTCATGGACTGGACTGCAACCCGCACTCGCTCTGAATTCATCCAGAGTGGCAAACAGCCCCCGGAACGTCTTACAGAAGAGGTCAACAAGCTAAAACGGCAAGCTATCGACGTTTACAACCGTTTTTGCGAAATACGTGATCTCGCCGTTCTTACCAGCAGTGACGAAGCACTGAATGTGCTGCTTACCTTAACGCCAACATCCTTCACCTACACGACGCACGACCCAGAACCCGAGCTTCGGCGAAACGTGGCGCTTGTGCAGGACGTCCTGTATCGCTTCTTGAATACAGCACGATCCGACTTGGGCTACGCTGGCCTCGATTTGAGTGCCATCAAAAACGCCACTTCAACCCCTCCAGCAGCATCCCAGTCCGGCCCACATCAGCCGTCGTGAACTGCACATTCCCGCCCCTATTGGCTCCTGTCTGATGGCTTGCGTGAAAGTGATTGAAAAAACAGTGAGATGTTTTGGTAGGGGCGGCTGGACTCGAACCAGCGACAACCGGCTTAGAAGGCCGGTGCTC